>DAOVPS010000086.1:0-12771 GCA_030629105.1 Candidatus Heimdallarchaeota archaeon | reverse complement strand
GGTCTTACAAGAGAGAATGATCGACTACCTAAAATCATGTCTATAAAGCTTTCAGAGGGAGGAGCTAAAGATAAACTCCCAAATCTGGAAATGCAATTAAGTGAATACTACAAATTAAGGAAATGGGATAAAAAAACAGCTATTCCATCAAAGGAACTGCTTGAAGAGTTAGGTATTTCAGACCTAACTTAGACTTCTTTTTCTCTTCTTTATAATTTATATGCAAGTGTTTAACAGTAAAAATTCGGAACAATAAACTAGGTTTAAGAACTTAATAGACCAACTAAATAACAATTATACCACCTATTTCTATTGCACTGGAGATAGTGCTAAAAAAATGGCAACTTTAATATTCGATCTTATCTATTGAAACAGATGATATAGATAATTTGATAGCTGGAATCCCAGACTGGGTAAATCCAATCTGTGCTCTTGCCATTACTTCGATATGGAGAAATTTTCACCTATAAATAAGAGTTCACACTAAAGGTTGGATTTAAAATGAAAGAAATAGAAAATTACGATGTTATAATAATAGGTGCGGGAATGGGTGGATTACATACAGGCATATATTTACAAAATAAAAATCCCGCATTAAGAACATTAATTGTTGAAAGAAATACTTATCCTGGTGGATATGTCTCAGGATTTACAAATAACGGGTTCTACTTTGATTCTGCTGCTGAAACTATTCTAGATATTCAAAATAATAAAGCAAACAAAACTTTGCGAGAATTTGGTTTTAAGCATGCTTTTCATAAATTGGACCCGAATCAAGCTTACTATATTGATAATAAGCAATTTAATATGTACTCTGATCTAGAGAAATTTCTAGCGGAAATAAAAATTCATCACCCAGATCAAGTAGAAGGTGTAAGATCTTTATTTGAAACATGTAAGCAAATAACAAAAGATATTGACGATTGTGGATTAAAAGATGAAAAAATCACTTTCGGGAAAATCTTGAAAGTTATTTTCAAGTATCCAATACTACGAAAATATGCTAGAAAAAGCTTCAGAGGACTTTTAGATGATTTTATAACAGATGAACGATTGTTCGATTATTTCAGCTTATTTTGCTTATGGTTTGGCTTAAAATTCGAGGAACTTGATGCGACAGTGGCTGCTCATATTCTGAATTCATCTTTTACAAAAGGAATGCATTACCCTGAAGGTGGAATGCGCTCTTTTGCTTTGAATTTAGTGAAACATTACGAAGCAAGAGGTGGAACAATACAATACGGTTCTTCAGTTAGAAAAATCATTGTGAAAAAGAGAGTAGTGAGAGGTGTTGAGTTAGAGGATGGAACTATTATCTCTTCAAAATATATAGTTTCTAATGGCGATTTACGTAAAACAGTTTTTGACTATGTAGGCGAAAAACACTTCAGTAAAAGATATTTGACAAGTATTCAGAGACTTAGACAATCCATCTCTGGCTTTATGATGTTTGTTGGATTAGAAGATCTTGATCTCTCAGAGTATCCACCACAGTTCATAATTGGTAAAGGCTCAGAAATTGTTCCCAAAGTACGAGATGAGAATATAAATCTAGAAAGTATAGGAGTTAGAATTTCATCTAATATTGATCCCACTCAGAGAAAGGGTTCAAAAGATTCCTTAATTGTTTTAGGTTTTTCAAATAATAAATGGAATAATTTTTGGAAAACTGGTAAAACAATGAAACGATCAATTGATTATAGAAATCTAAAGAATGAGGTAATGCAGAAGTTAATTTCTACAGTCGAGAAAGTAATTCCTAATTTATCTAAACATATAGTGCTTAAGAGATTAGCAACTCCGTTAACATTTGAGAGTTTTAATCAATCAACTGATGGTTCTTGGTATGGTCCTGAATACCACCAAAAAATGCCTAGTTTTAAATCTCCAATTAGGAATCTCTTTTTTGCAGGTTCAAATGTAAAAGGAGGAGGAGTTACTCCCGCAATGGATTCCGGAATAGAAACTGGGAAGTTTCTTTTAAAGAAAATAGAAAGAGATTACTTGAAGAAATCATTCTATCCAGTTATTTCTAAAGAGACCATTGCAGCGAACAAAGAATTGTTGAATATATTGTTGCAAGAATCTTTAGATAGTAAAAAGAGGAAATAAAAAATGAAGAGCTACTTATTGTAGCTTCTTTTTCTTATTTTTTTTATAATACAATCATTCTTTCTTTGAATGACCATAACCGCCAACTTTTTCCTTTAAACTATAGTAGTTACCTGTCCCGTAAGCAAGAACGTCGGCTAGTAGCATATCTGGACTACCATTTTCATTTATCATTGATTCATCGTAGTAGACTTTCAAAACTTCACCGAAAAACGCATCATGAGTTCCAATCTTCACTTTTTGAGTTAATTTACATTCAATGTTGATAGGGCACTGCTTAATTAATGGAACTTTAACTTCTTTTCCTTTGAAAACTTTCAAACCAGTTTTTTTGAATTTGTTTACATCACGACCGGAAACTATTCCAAAATAATCAGTTTCTTCAGCAATCTTCACATTTGGAATATTTACACCAAAGCATCCTCTTTTTTCTATTAATTCATAGGTATATCTTGAATCTCTTATTCCTACTACTAAAGTTACTGGGTCAGCACAAATATTTGAGATCCAAGCTGCAGTCATAGCATTTGGTTTTCCTCTATCATCATAAGCAGATACAAGTGCTGCAGGAGCAGGATAAGCAGCAGCTCGAGGTTCTTTTTCTATTTTCTTCATGACAATCACTTATTTTATAATGCTAATCTGTTCAGTTTTTAAAAGAATTTGGTTAAAAAATATTTAATTAGTTGTACGCCAATTATCAATTGGGATCGAGGTTGAAACAAAAGAATAAATTGAAGAAGAAAATTAGTTTATTTCTGATAGTTATCCTTAGTCTACAACTATTTTTATTAAATCAAAATCTCGTTAAAAATAATGCTTTTGTTCCTCCTAAAGAAAATAAATATTCAATAAACAATATAGGAGTACCAAATTATCGATATGATGAAATTCTGATAGATGACAACTTAGTTTATCTATATGGAAATGATTTTATTGATTTGATGAATATATCTAATTTAAAAGATATTAAAAAAGCACAAACAATAGAATTAGAGACTTACTTGTTTTGGTATATACATGATGAACATGTAATTTATGATTTGGAAAATAAAACAATCTACTTTTATGATATTGATTATTTTGATAGGAACTTAAGTTTAACAACTTTTCATCATAATAATACTCATGTTATTGAAACAAAGAATTATTCATATAATATTTCCACAAATCATACAATTTTCAGGGAATATAGTTTCTTTCAAAATGAAAATACTTTGTATCTTGTTATGTTAAACCAAAGTTCTTCACCTTATATTGATGATATTAAAATACAGATTAGTCTATTAACTATTGATATTACGAATAAAACACAACCAGAAATAATAGCTTCTCCAGTTTTGCTTTATAATAGTACGGGTTTAGAAGAATGGGGAGAAAATGATTTCTATTCTGTTAAAAGGAATACATTCTCATATTTTAATGATCAACTCTATTATGTTAGAGCATATTTATCTCATGAAAATATAGATAATCACTATCATCCAGATAATGCAGAATTTTCATATGGATATATTAAAGCATGGAACATATCAAACCATACAAATCCACAAGAAGTATTCACAATTGAAATTGATCAATGGTTTTACAGTCATGTAATAATATCCAATAATTTTATGTTATATTGTTCAATTAATTCCGGATTTTTATTGTATAATTGTACTAATAAACAAGATATTCAGTTTCTTTCAAAATATCAAATTAATGATACTCCACAACAAATAATATTTTCAGATGATTTATATTATCTAATTTGTTCAGATAGTATCCATATACTTGATATCACAAATCCAGAAAAAATCAAAAAGATAGGAGAATACAAAACTATTTTTCAAGGAAATGGTGGTTTTCATAAAGGTGTTCTTATCGAGAAAATACTATATTTAACTCGTTCTTCGGAATATCGAGATAGATGCTTTTATGTAATTGATTGTAGTAATTCAAAGAATCCCAAGAGACTTTTCCCATCAGGTAGACGGTTAAGTAAGGAAACATTATGGAATTTAACCGTATATAGTATGTTTATTGGTCCCCCAGTAGGAGTAATAATTATCATTGTTGCAATTGTCTTACTGGTAAGAAGAAGAAGAAGAAAAAAAGAATTAATACCAAGAAAATAGAAGTTATCAAGATTGAAGTACGTATTTTTATAATGCTAATCCGTTCAGTTTTTAAAAGAATTTGGTTAAAAAATACTTAATAATTTATACACCCTATATTATGTGGGATTGAAGGTTGAGACTCAAAATAAATTTGGAAAAGAAAATAAGTCTTTTCTTGATAATAATCCTATGTCAACAAATATTCATTTTAAATATAGTCGATAATAAAGCTGCTTTTCAACCTAATGATAATGAATTTTCGATAAATAATCCTCTACCACCATATTATTCCTACAATAATATTCACGTGAATGATTCACTTGTATATTTACTCGATGGTTTATCAATAGAAGTAATGGATGTCTCTGAATTAAATAATATAAGAAAAATAAAGACTATAGAATATGACTATAATACATATGGATGGTTCAGTAGCGATTATTCAATATATGATTGGGAAAATAATGAATTTACATTTTACGATTATAATACTTATAGAGAGACTTTCAATATAACTACTTTACATTATAATGAGACTCATTACACAGGAGCAAAATATTATTCTTATAACATTTCACACAATAACACTGGTAGATTTAATCAGAGAATATTTAGGGAAAACAATTTGCTATATATATTTCTGATTTATGAAGAGTATTCTCATTTTATTGAAGACATTAGTTTAGAAATTACACTTTTAACTTTTGATATTACCAACAGAACCAATCCAATAATGCTCAATTCTCCAATTTCATTTTACAATAGTACTGGTTTAGAAGAATGGGAAGAAACCGATCGTTTAATCAGTACTAGAAATAAATTTTCATTTTATGATAATCATCTTTATCTAGTTAGAGCTTATGAGTCTCATGAAGATAATGGATACTTTAGTACAAGAGAGCTAGAATTTTCTTTTGGTTTTATAAAAGCATGGGATATTTCAAATCATTCAGGGCCCATAGAAGAATTTACCTTGGAAGTTGATCAATGGGAATATAGTACCATAGCCATTCATGAAAATCTTCTGTTTTATAAAATCTCTAATTATGGATTTATTATGTATGATTGTACAGATATGCAGAATATTCAATATTTATCAACTTACAAAAATGACTATTCAGCAAAACAGATGATTGTATCTGGGGATTTGCTTTATCTTATTTCCACTGGTAAAATACAAATACTAGATATCAAAAATCCGAACAAGATTAAAAAAATAGGAGAATATAACCCTCGCTTTCAAGGAGATGGTTATTTTATTGAAGCAATTCTTGAAGAAAAAATCCTATATGTATCTCGAGCTTCTGAATATGAATACAGGTGTTTCTTCATTATAGATTGCAACAATCCAAGAAATCCAAAGAAACTTCTTCCATTAGGATCACAATTAAGTGAAGACGCTTTTTGGAAATTGGAAGTGTATGTTCTAACGGGTATTCCAGTTATAATCGCAATAGCAGGTGTAACAATAATAATTAGGATACTAAGAAAAAAAAGAGTAGTAGGAAAGATTGAAGTTTAATTTTAATCAATATTGAAATACTTATTCTTATAATATCTTGAATAAAGTACTGCAACAGGATTATGAGTTGTTACTCTATCTTTGACAATCAGAACTGTTGTGGGTGCCTCTGAGTGTTTTATGAAATTAATGTCATGACCAATGCAAAGACCAACTACTATGTTTAAATCAGTCTTTTCAGAATTCAAGAAATATGCTTGACCAATAGGATTACAACCCACTTCTTCTGCTGTTGAAAAAGTATCTTGATCAGGTATTTCCATCTCCTTTTTTTGCAAAGAACCAATAGTGCATATTCCAGTAACAACCTCGAAATCATTTTTCTCTAGTATTTGAGTTAAAACCTTTGCTTCTTCCTTAAGTCCAACACAAAAAGCCATTCCTAATTTCTTGTACCCCATTTTTGTAGCAAAAACAATCAATTCTTGAACTCTAGGCCATTCCATATAACCTGTGACTTCTACATGTGCTGCAACTTGAGATGTTTTCAGAGTTTCAGCATTTTCGAGTTTTTTTCGTGCTCTTTGAAATATATCTTTCTTTTCAACTGTTGGACAACCAACTGGAGCTTTCTCATACTCTCTACTAGTACAGATTAAATTATTGCATTTAGAACATTGCATTTTGAACTCTCAGTCCTTTTATAATAAATATTTTTCAACTAAATTTGTGATTTCCTCATCACGCTTTTCGCTTGTTTGGACAACCACATGATCGCCATCTTTAAAGAATCGCTCAGTTTGGAAATGACTAATGAATTCTCGAAAGTTCTCTCGTAGCAGATAAGTTTCTTTGTCAACAACTAAAGCAAAGAAACATTTATCCCCTGTCTCCAACATGATAGAGACATTACCGTGATCAATTAATTGTAATCCCCCTTCTTTTGCATCTAATATTGTTTGACCCATAGTTCTTATTGCAGATAGTAAACCAGATAATAGATTTGGGTTAAGCTTAGTTTCTTCATCAAATTCATTTTGATAAAAGGGTAATCCAGTTTGTTTTGACATAATGAATAATGCCTTCAAGTCCGCTACAATTGTTTTGGGTCTTGTAACGCTTTCAAAAGATATTGTAGAGCGAATGGATTTGTTAATCCGGGTGAAAATTCTTACTAATAGATTAGAATTCTCTTTTTCAATTTCAGCTAATTGATTTCTTGCTTCCTGTTCTTTCTCGAATAAATTTAATTGCTTCGATAATTCAATTGCATTATTGAGAATTTTTTTGCTATCCTTCATTTTATTGGTCATGGATAGAAGTAAACCTTGTAAAATGTAGACATCAATAAGAACTAATTTGTAATCTTGATCTTGACATAATCTTTTGGTATCATCAATTTTCTCAAGAGCATTTATCAAAAGGTGTTTTTCATTAGTCATTCGATAATTTAGCAGATCAATTTCAGCTAATTGCAATTTAGTATTGACAATTATTTCGAATAATTTGTTTTCTAAGGCTAGTTCTAAAGAAAGCTCTAGTAATTTTTTAGCTTCTCCAAGATTTGATTGTCGTGCTGCTAATCGTGCTTTCCTTAAGTAGACTTTAGGTATTTCGTTTCTTAACTGTCCTTGCCCGATATCAGCAAGAGCGGAATCTAAAGTCATTTCCGCTTCACTAAATTGATCAAGGCTTTCAAAAATATCAGCTCTATATAAATCAAGAGCTATTTTGATTTGTGGGGGAACTGTAACATTACTCTTCTTTAAGCTATCTAGGGCAAGATCAGAATTTGAAAGTGCTAATTGGGCATTTCCAAAATCGAGATGTAAATGAGCTATATTAGTTTCTGTAGCAACTACAATATATTGAGAATCAACATCAGCTTTTTTGGCATTTTCCAAAGCAATATAGAAGTACTTCATGGCCATTTCAAGATTACCCATATTGCGATAAATGAACCCAATATTATTTGCCATAACTGCAAGCTGTAATTGGTTGGCTAAAATTTCTGAAAATTGGAAGGACTCTTCTAAAAATTCTAACCCGCTTTTCAAATCACCGCTTTCAATTGCACACAATGCAGTATTATTTAGTAACCGGTTGAGTAGATAGCGATTTTTAGATTTTCTGACTAACGATATTAATTCTTGCCCTGTTGCTATCCCTTCCTCTAATTTACCTTCTCTTCTTCTAATGTTGATATATACTGATTTACCTAAAGCGAACATTTCAGAAAATGCAAGAACTAAGTTTTCATTTTCAGAATACTGTTTACGTAATTGTTCATATTGATTAGTCAAAGATTCAAGATTGGATTCAAGTCTATCAAATTGCTGAGAATAATAAAGGCATAGCAATTTTATAGCTTTATTATATAGTGCATTAAAAGGATCTGCTTTCGAGAATTCTTCTGCTTTTGAGATCACTCCTTCTACGTCATCGAATTTTCTCTGACTGATTAATGCATAGGCTTTTGTGTTTAATAATCCAGGATGATACTCATCTTTAGCACAAATTTCGTAGACTTCCTCAAAAGATCCCTGTAAAACAAAGGTATTAGCTGCCATGAATAAAAATTCGGAATTATTAACAATTATTCCTTGTAACTTGTAAATTACAGAAATATTATCAATAAAATTCTTCAGCTTATCATCATTTGGATCAGAATTCTTGTGAATAAAAGAAAGAATTACATTACGAAAATTATCATCTAGACGCCAATAATGTATCATCAATTCATTCGGCCAATTCTTTATGGAATCCATTTACTCTACCACTTAGACTGTTGGTTATTGTAAAATGAAATAGTATTAAGAGTTTTATGATATCAGTTAAAATAAAGAAAGAATAATAATTACTAATCAATTAGCTTGGTTTTCAAATCAGTTACATCTCTAATAATGATAAGAACTTTCTTTGTTTCACTATTTGTATCTTGAACCGGAAAAGCTTGAGATTGGAACCAACGAACCTTGTTATTGACTGGTAAATGAAATTCTATTGTAACTAATTCGTTTTTCTCTATTGATTCCAAACAATGGGCTAAAAAGAAGTCTGCTTGTCCTTTTGGAAAGATTTCATCAAATTTTTTACCAATTGTTTCAGTTCGAGGTTTGTAGAGAAATCGATCAGCAGCATTTGGGGAGATAAAAAGTAATCTGCCCTCTTCATTGACTATCAAAATTAAGGCATTAAACGCCTCAAAGAAATTATGAAATGTACTCATTTCTTTTTGCATTTCAAGGAATTCTGGAGTAGATTTCATTGTTTCATCCACAATAACTTTAGATGATTCTTGAAATGTTCCCGTGAAAATTACGGTATCACCTTTCATTTTTACTCTTAAATTTGCGTCAACAAGGATTTGTTTATCATCTTTTGATTTCAAAAGAAATTGTCGATTATTAATTATTAAGATACCTTTTTCTTGAATTCTATCGAGTAGCTGCAAACTATCAGTTGCTAATTCAGGTGAAACTAACATTTTTAGCATATTAAATTCAGAATTAAGCTCAGTTTCAGAAATTATTTTGAGAAGTAAATTTCTTGCTGAATTATTTAGATAAGTAAATTTACCAACCTTAGTTGAATATGAGTATTTCATTTCAAAAATTGATATTGGTAAATTATTTAGGAATCGATTGAAATCTCTTTCACTAATTTCCGTTTTTTTATTCATACAGAATCGCTTCATTAATTATTTTTCTCGTCTAGAAATTATAATACAAGAAAACTGAAAAATCTTTCTCAGAAAAACATAAAAAATGTGCAAAAAAGGAGAATTAGAATAACCCTAATACTCCAATTTTAATATTAGACAAAGCAATGAAAACACCAACGATCACAACAATAGCAATAATTGATATGATGAACCCAGCAGTATTGTATTTGTTCTTACCTTCTCGTTTCCTTGAGTTTATTGCAACTAGAAGTCCAAAAATGCTTGTAATAAAGAAAAATATTGAAAGTAAACCAACAAGTGATAGGGTTAAAGAAAGTTTAGAATCTCTGAAATCAGATTGAGACTTGACTACTTCTTCTTTTGTTTCAGTTTCAATTTCTGGTCTCTCAACTAGATCTATCCACTCAGCATTGTAAAATTGGGTTTCGGCATTTACTTGACCTCTTTGCCACCATTTCACATCAGGTCCGAATCTTGCTCTTCTTACAGGAATGAGATTATTTGTAACAGTCCTAATAAACCACTCCAACGAACCCATGTACCCAATCTTCTCCCAAGCCCAGTTTAATAGGGAATATAAACCAAAAGTAAGAAGAATAACTAAAGCAGTTCCAGTCCACAATAATTTCGTATACGCAACTCCATAAATTACGTATGAAAGGAAAGCCCAAACAATGAAGAAATACCATTGATTGTTATAATTTGTAAAAGCAATCGTTCCAAAACGTCTTATAAATTTACTGCGATTTGCAAACTGCTTGCTTATACCCCGAAATTCAATTAACCTGAATAATATGGAAAATAAAATAATGCTGAAACCATTTACAGCTAAAAATTGTGCTAACCATGAAAATTGCGGTATGTAACTTGCATAATAAGGTGTCCACTGACCATGATCGACTATAGTAAAATAGAATTCAATAATTGGCATAATATCTCCAGTAACAAAAAAACCAGTGTTTATTGCAACATTAACTATTATGAAGAGAATTCCAATTAAACCACTCAAAAACATCGATAAACCAATTAGAAACAATCTTCGTGGGAAATTCTTGTTAATTTTCTCCTTTGGTTGAGAGATAACTATTCCTATTATACTACCAACGAATGAAATTGCAAGATATGGAAAGAGTGGTTCAATAGGTGATGCCAAAACATTCAGAAAAGGAGCTCTAATAATCTCCCAAAAAGTTTCTATACCAATCCGCGGCGTGGAGATAAGAATTTTCGGATCCAATACTGTAAAAGGATAACCAGGAACCATAACATCAACTAAAAGCCAAACTGGTAATGTGAGGGCAACTACAATAAACGCCATAATTATATAACTTTTAATGAGATCTCTTCTATTCTTCCAGCGACCTTTCAAAGATAATAAACCTTGAATTATCCCATTGACAATGATGCACCAGGCGATCGCATGAATAGTTTCGAAATGGTTCCACCGCCAAAGAGCTATTGCCCAATTTGTTGCTGCTGGATTGTTCAAATTTAGAAAGAAATCCCCAAGAGCACCCCAATAACCTGTGAATCCTTCACAGATCATTGCAAAAATTAGCAAGACAAATCCACCTATAATTTGTTTCACGATTAAACTGCGTATTGATTTTCCTTTCTCTAAATCTCGATACATAGAAACCATGTTACTTGCTGCAGATGCAATTAAGAAGAAACCAGCTATACCACCAAAGAATGGGATAATAATCATAGCCGATAATGCTATTATTGGTTCCGTGACAATGTTGGAATCAGACATTAAAGTATCTGTATCTAAGATGTGTTTTACAACGTGAAGAATCACCATAATTAAAATCGCAATTCCTCGAGCGAAATCGAGGGTTACGAACCTTCTCGAAGGACGTTTTACAGTAGTGTCTAAAGACACTGTTTCATTCATACGTCTGAGTCTCCTTCTTATGCTAAATGAACTTTGATTCAATAGATTACCGCGTTTAAATATGTTTTTGGCGACAAAAATAGCGCTATGCTTTTTGAAAAAAGAAAGCAGTAGAGAATAACAATCCGATTCCTATTTTCAGCTATAATTTGACAAAATTTTAAATATAATCAACTCATAGAAAAAAGGTATAGACAATGAGTGGATGAAACATGGCTGTTGTGGTGCCTTTAACTCTAATTATTGCTCTAGCTGCAGGTGTAGTTGCAATTATTGTCGCGATAATTTTCAGCATACTTGTTTTTAGAGAGGATCCTGGAAATGAAAAAATGATAGAAGTTTCAGGATATATTGAAGCAGGAGCAAAAAGATTTCTCTTAGTACAATACAGGATTTTGTCAATTTTTGTTCTGGTATTGTTTATAGTAATCATGTTATTTTTGCCTTCTGAACAATCAGGTAAGGATACTATTCCAGTTTTAGCTGGGGGGATAAATATGTTGAACTGGAAACAAGCGATCGCTTATCTTGTTGGTTCTGCAGCTTCGATGCTTGCAGGATATTTAGGTATGGTAGTTGGTGTAAAAGCAAATACCCGAGCAGCACAAGGATGTACAAAAAGTCTTGACAAAGGTTTTGATGTAGCATTCTTTGGAGGTGCCGTAATGGGTCTTGCTGTTGTAGGATTTGCATTGATCGGTATTTCTGCAATTTATTGGGCTTTCAAAACACCTAACGTTATTTTAGGATTCAGTTTTGGGGCAAGTACAATTGCATTGTTTATGAAATGCGGTGGTGGAATCTATACAAAGACAGCAGATGTAGGAGCTGATCTAGTAGGAAAAGCAGAATATCATTTGCCAGAGGATGATGTCAGAAATCCTGCAACAATTGCGGATAATGTTGGAGACAATGTCGGAGATATTGCAGGAATGGGCAGTGATCTTTTCGATTCTTTTGTAGCATCTATTCTTGCTGCTATGATCTTGGCATATATTTTAGGAACGGGAGCATTCGCAACTGCTAGTGATACTGTTCGAGGAGCATTTATTGTATTCCCAATTATTATTTCAGCAATTGGTCTTGTTGCTTCTATAATTGGTATTCTCTTAATTAAATGGTTGAAAACCAAAGATCCTGGTAAATTGCTTAATTTTGGAACTTATATTGCAACTGCAATTTTTGCAGCATTAGGCGCTCTCATTACATGGATCATTATTCAGACAACGAGTGGTATGTCATCTACTGAGGCGGTCTTCATGTGGAAAGATTATGCTTGTGTAGTCATTGGTCTTCTCGCTGGAGTATTAATTGGTTTCATAAGTGATATTTTTACAAGGGATGATAAAAAACCTACAAGAAGTGTTGCATATGCAGCTCAAGAAGGAGATGCTGTTGTAATTCTTTCTGGTTTTGCTTATGGAATGCTAAGTGTTGTTCCACCAGGACTTGGGATATCTGCTGCAATGATAGGAGCGTATTTACTTGATGGAGTATTTGGTGTAGCAATGGC
>DAOVPS010000094.1:0-12053 GCA_030629105.1 Candidatus Heimdallarchaeota archaeon | reverse complement strand
CTACGCTTATTTTATTATCATTCAACCAATTATGATTTGTTTCGACATAGCTGTAAAATGAATCTTGATAAGTACTATATGATACAATTACAATGTTTGTTAAGAGTAAGAAGAAAATGGAACTTATTATAAGCATCGAGAGTACTCGTTTTCTACTTGCTTTGAAGTATATAGCAAGAATTTTCCGAAATGGAATTTGATGTTCTTTTGAACCATCTTGTTGATCCATTCTTTCCCATTTCCTATATTTATTAGTATTAATAATAGTAATTTTTTTGGCAGCAAATAATAAAAAAAGAATTACTTATTTTGTGAAAGCAATCCCATCTCTTGCTATTTGCCCGTCTTTAAGTTCAACCGCTCTAAAACCATCTCTTATCAATGAAATATCATGTGTAGCAATAACTGTTGTTGAGCCAGTTTTTTTGTGTGTTTTATAGATTTCATCAATTGCTTGTAATGCTAATTCCGAGTCTAAGTTTGCTGTGGGTTCATCTAAGATTACAATGGGTGGGGCGTTATAATTTGCAATAGCTAAAGTTGCTCGTTGGAACTCCCCTCCTGATATTTCTAATGGAAAATGATTTCTCCGATGTTCAATTTTGAATTTTTTCAAATACTCATCATTAAGTCCTACAATTTCCTCAGCTTTTAATTTCTTTAATGAAAAAATATCTTTTAAGAGAAAATTATCATCAATCGTTAAAAACGGATGAAGATTTCCTTGCTGTGATACTAATCCCATCTTTCTCTGTCTTAAATCAGCTTTTTCGGCATTAGAAAGATGACTGAACTCTATTCCATCAAGCATTATTGTACCAGTAGTTGAATTCTCAAGACCCGCTAATAATTTTATTAAAGTGGTTTTACCAGAACCACTTGGTCCAACGATGAACAATAATTCATTCTTGTATATATTCAAATTAATATCAGATAATGCTTGCACTTCCGCGCCATTACCTTGATAAATTTTAGATAAATTGGTTATCTCAATGAGTTGTTTTTTACCTTTGGAATAGTTCTTTGTTAAAGGTTTCAATTCAAGAATTTTTCTTTTTACTTCAATTTTCTCAAGTACCACTTTTTCTGGTTTTAATCCTTTAGGATTCGTTAAACTTATTTTTCCATTTTCTTCAAGAGAGAAGTCAATTTCTTTTTTCACTTTTAGTGATTGCATTACCAAATCAGGTATTCGAATGTTATGTGTTGTGTCAATTTGTGCTCTGAATTTTATTGGAAAACCAGACTTAGTATCTAACAATTTCTGTTCTTCTGATGAAATCATTGCAGCTACTCTCCCATCTCGTATTTCACAGCTTTTATCTACACCATCAAAAAAACGCTGGTCATGCGTTACGACTAAAATAGTAGTTCCAAATGAGCGTGCAACCTCTCTTAATAAGGCTTTCACTTTTTCAGTGTTCAAACTATCCAGTTGTCCAGTAGGTTCATCACATAATAGAATTGGCGCATTCTTTGCTAATGCGCATGCAATTGCGGTTCTAATCATCTCACCTCCCGATAGGAATCTAACCCTACGTTTAGTCAAATGTTCAATTCCAAGTTTCTTTCGGATGGTATAATTTCTATCCAGATATTCATCTGAATCACCAATTACAAGACTTGTTGAAAAAGCCATATTTTCTTCTACTGTTGCATCTAAGAACAGTGTTCTCTCGGGAAATTGATCCACTAAACCAATATTAAATAACCTAAACCTGTTCAAAGCGCTTTGATTAAGATCACCAAGTTCTTGACCATTAACAACACAATCGCCACTTGAGAGTTTTATTAAACCTGCAAGTATATTAATTAGAGTTGTTTTACCAGAACCGCTTGGTCCGATGACAGCTACTATCTCACCTTGATCTATAAACACGTCACATCCTCTTAATGCAGGAATTCGGATTCCGTGTTCTTCATCTTCGTAAATTTTAATTAAATCTATACAGATTATCATTTCCATCACTCCTGCTTTATTGGTCTGTAATTATTTATGAGAGGAATTAATCCTACAAACCATCCAATTGTCAATAAAACTAATCCACCTATCGCTATTAGTAATAATAACCACCATGGTTGCCATGGTGTGAATTTGATATAGACTTCAGTTATATTCAGTAGATAACCGCTAAATGCATTTATAATCGGAATTGCCACACCAATAGAAATTATCATTGGTATTAGAACAATTAGCATGAGCTCAATAGTAAAATTCCCCCAAATCAATTGGCGTTTTGCACCAATTTGAATTTCTGATTCTATAATACGTAATCTTTGTTTATAAATACTAATAGCATTTACAGTTCCAAAGAGAATGATAGCTAATAACGTTAGAATAGATGTTACAATAAGAAATATCTTCGAAAATTTGTTTATTCTCTCAATTATTGTTTGTTGTACTTGTTCTGGGGTAATTGATTTATACCCAAATTGATTTGACAATTCTTCTTGAATTCTGGTTTTGTTCGCTGTTGTGTCTGTTTTAATTAATAGATAACCAGAGCTCTTTGCTATTAACGAAGTAGTATCAAAAATTAATCCTGCTGTTGTTTTACTCACAACTAAATCAATCTTTGTAGGATGATTAAAGAAATAGGAATCATCAGGATTTGTTCTCAAATCAGGTCTGGATAAAAGTGGATAATAACTAAAGGCATTCACATAAATCAAATCTAACGGCTGATAGATTTCATCAGTAATTTCTCTGGTATTGAAAATAACTCCTTTGTCAAAATCATTTCTTTGAGCATATTTTCTTCCCATTAAATATGTTAAATTAGTGCTTAACTCACTGATATCGTCATCTGTATAACCATCATCAGCAAGTAACGTAAAATCAACAACATTTAGATACTCAGTTATATTTGGTAAAACCAAGAATCTAATTCCATAAATCTCATTTTGCCATCTTGGACTGATAATTGTTAATTCAAGAATATTAACCTCCGCAGAACCCACGACTCCATCAATATTTGAAATATTACTTTTCAATTGATTACCAATTGTCCAATCATCAATTAAAATATCTGAACAACCTGTTGTTAAATTAGCTTCAAGTGGGGTATGTAGTGCTATGGATCTTGTTACAATTAATCCTGGAATAACTCCTAAACCAAAGACAAAAACAGCCATCATCGTTCTTTTATAGCTCTTACCAGAAATTGATAAGTGCTTGAGTGCTAATGTAAAGTAGCTTTTGCTATTTTTCCAAGAGGATTTACCAATTACTCTCCAAATTAACTCAATTAATCTACCGAGTAATAGGAATACCGAGATAAGTAGTAAAAGGATGCCAAAGGCTGACATAAAGTAAAATATAAACATAAATTGTACCAAATCAGGTCCATAGCTATAATCATAATAAGAGAAGGCGTTTAAAAATAAAATCCCAATCGTTGTTAATAGTACCCCAGGTAATAAGCTGATAACTTCAGGAACAGAGAATATTTCTCGAATAATTTTCCTTCTCTTACTTTTATATTGAGTTGCAGTAGTTATCAATGCTTTTCTCGTTTGAATTAAATCATAAACAAATTTCACCAGAGTCAAAATTACAAAGAGAATAATTAAGCTCACTATAATTATTGCTTGTCTCAATGCTGCAAAATAAGAAACTTCTGCCGGCATATTTAATCCCATAAAAATGAATAGACCAGTAATCAATCCTGTTGTAAAACCAATTAGAAAACTTGAACCAACAATCATTACATTTTCGTAAAAGACCATTTTTGCTAATACTTTGTTCTCTAATCCTTGAGTTTTTAATAACCGATATTTCGATTCTTGCTCGTGACTACCTATAGTAAAAGTTTCAATGCTTATAACACCAAAAAGAAAAACTATTGGAACGCTTGCACCTATTAAGCTAATTGTTTTTGTTTGCCAATCTCTTTCAAAAGCACCGAGAGCCTCTATTAAATCTTGACAGAATGAAACTCGATAACCAGGCATATGATCGAAGGTGGGATCCTGATTCCAAAAATCTTGAAGAACAGCTAAATATCTATTTTTATTCAATATATGGTCAATAGTAAATTGATAATTAATATCGATTGCTGCATTATATGTTGAAGAAAAATTTTCTAATGAATTAATAAGATTATAAAATAAAGTGTTAGCTGTAAAGAATTGTGCTTTTGGTCCATCGTCCATTTCATTAATGGATTCCTTTAGTAAATCAGTTGAGAGACCTTTATTGTAAAGCTTTGCGTCTAAAATATCTACTATCCCTACAACGGTATAATTAATTGGATTATAATTACTTTGAAGGTCTGATTTTATTCCAGACAATTCTATGATATCACTAATATTATACTTTGAATCAGTGGTTGCTTTATAGTAGATTAATTCGGTGTAATTTTCAGGCATCCGTCCCACAATTAGATTCTCTATAATTAGATTAGTTATATTTTCATCAAATGTTCGTAAATGATACTCATCATGTTCTAAAACAGAAATGTTATTGTACAAACTTAACGTTAATCTACCACATGAACTCCTTTGAACATTGGACATTATTTCCTCCAATTTTGAGGAAACTTCTGTGATCGCTTTGAAAAGATAATTGGTATCAATTGAATACCTACCATAAAAATATTCTTCGCTATAGATACTTGTTTCATTATCATCTAACCAATCATGATTTTGATCAATGTAACTGAAAAAGGAATTGTAACGATGGCTATACCAAATCATGAAGAAACTAGTTAAAGCAAGGAAAATGATTGCTCCAATAAGAATTGTTGTTAAAATCCGCTTTCTGCTTGTTTTCACATAAATTGAAAACAATTTCTTAAACGAAATATTGCGTTTCACAGTAGCAATCGGTTGATTCATTCTTTCCCTCCTCCACTTGATTGATTGTAATGCTTTAATGAATCTTCTCCATTTACTTTTACATAGATATCTTCATTATTTAATAACTTATTTTTGTTTAATAAAATTTGAAAATGAAAAAGATCTCTTCAAATTTTCCCCCTACTTTGCAACCAAGACAAAGATTCTAACGCCCCGTAATGACGTAGAAAATTAATAGTTTCACCGAAGTCTTGAGTAATAATCCTTATTTTAATACATTTAATTCTTTATCGAATATGATAATAGACATAGTTTAATATTGCAAATTTAATACTAATAACAATAAATTCTTCATTTAGAGGTATATAAGCAATGTCTGAAAGGGAAAAATTACCATTTGATACATGGGAATACAAAGGACAAACAAAAATGAAACATAAAATATTCGAAGAGTATTTTGATAAATGGGTTAAAATTTTAGGATCAAGATATAAACTAAATTACTTTGATTGTTTTGCAGGTGGAGGTGCCTACCATGAAGAAGGGGAGATTTATTATGGTTCACCAATTTTAGCTACAAAAGCTATTCAAAAAAACAATAAAGATGCTACTATTGTTGTTATAGACAAAGAAAAAAAAGTATTAGATAATTTGGAGAAAGTATTCAAATATCAAAATTTATCTCATATGAATATAATATATATTAACGAAGATTATGATAAAATTATCAATGATTTATTGGATGATGAAATTAACTTAAACCCGACTTTCTTTTTTATTGATCCATTTGGATACTCAATAAAATACTCAACACTAAAACGAATTATGTCTATTGAAAAATCAGAAATTCTACTGAATTTCATGTATGATTCAATAAATAGATGGCTTTCAGTAGATTCACAAACAATCAATATGAGCAATTTATTTGGAACAGAGGATTGGAAGAAACTAGTATCTTTGGAAGGAAGAGATAGAGAGAGTGCAATTATTGATTTATTTTGGGATCAACTCAAAAAAATTGCAAAATACGTTTTCCCTTTTCCATTTGAGGAACCTGATAAAAGAAGAACGAAGTATTACATTATTCATCTTACAAACCATTTGAAAGGTTGTACAATAATGAAATCTTGTTTTGCAAAACATAATCAGGGTAGACTTAGTTATCTAGGCAATCGCAGCCCTCAAATGAGATTATCTGATTTTGGGGATGTGAAATCAATAGAAGTTGAAAAATACCTTTTCAGCAAATATAATAATACTAATCAAAAATATCTTGATATTTTAGAAAGTAATATTGATAATACCCCTTATCTTGAGAGTGATTTCCTAAAATCGATTAAGAATCTAGAGGAAAAAGGAAAGGTGTACATAGAACGAAAGCCTAAATTCACAAAAACCTTGAAATTAACAACAGCAATTGATTATCAAAGTTCAATTTATTTTGATTGTTTACCGTCTATAACTCGTAAAACTATGTTATATGAAACAAAAGTTGAATATGGTAATTTCTCTATGAACCCTTTTTTAGGGTGTTCTCATGGTTGCAAATATCCTTGTTATGCTTTAAATTTAAACAAAAGAACTGGAAGAGTAAAATCCTATGATGAGTGGGTATATCCAAAAATAGTGCAAAACACATTGGAGTTGCTTGAAAAGGAAATACCAAAATACAAAAAAGAAATAAATTTTGTTCATTTGTGCTTCAGTACTGATCCGTTCATGTATAATCCAATTTACAAAAGAAATTATCCGAAATTTAGACAATTTATGTTAAATATAATTAAGAAATTAAATAGAAATGGAATTCGGTGTACTATATTAACCAAAGGATTACTTCCTGAGGAATTAGCTGATCGATCGAATTATCATGAAGAAAACGAATATGGAATTACACTTGTATCTTTAGATAAGAAATTTAAGCAACAGTATGAACCATATTCCGCACCTTTTGAAGACAGGATAAGTGCTTTAAAAAATTTAAGTGAAGCAGGTTTCAAAACGTGGGTTAGTATCGAACCGTATCCAACACCGAATATTGTTCAGCAAGATTTATCAAAAATTTTAGAAAAAATTTCTTTTGTAGATAAAATAATTTTTGGAAAATTAAATTATAATAAATCATCAAATAATTTTGAAAATAAAAATAATTTCTACGAACAATGTGTTGAGTCAGTAATAGACTTTTGTAATAAAAATAAAATAAAATTGCATATAAAAAGGGGGACAAGTAATTCGAATAAAGAAACAAACAATATATTCGATTTTAAAAAAAAATAACGAATAAAGAGAGCTGAAAATAATTAAAAAAATATTGTTTCAATAGTACAAATTAACCCTAATTCTCAGTTATTATTCCGAATATAGACTACTAGAAATTATATTTGATAAAAAATATCAAGTATCTACTATAGAGCATAAAAGTGAATAATCTTTTTGCATTGTTCATATTCTTTACAACCAAGACAAAGAATTTGAAAACGAAAGAACGAAACAAAAAAACGTCAAGAGAAAAGAGAATATAATAAAATAATTGATTATTTCATTATTTTTGTTAATCACATCAAAATTATGTTTTCTTCAATGATTTGATAACACCATAATCTAAAATATGGGAATCATCAGCTAGTTCAGTTATTTCCTTATCATGAGTCACTGCAATAATTGTCATATTCATATCCATTAGTTGTTTTATTAAATTCCAAATTATTAGACTGTTTTCATGATCTAAGGAACCAGTTGGTTCATCTAAAAGTAACAAATCAACATTTTGAGCTAATACACTTGCTAATGCAACACGTTGTTTTTCCCCGCCACTAAGTGTAGTGGGGAGGTTCTTTGAGAATTGAATGATTTTAAATTGATTGAGTAGATCCTTCGCTTTTTCCTCTGCTGAAAAATATCCAATGCCAGATAGAGAGGACTGTAATTCAACGAATTCTTGAACTTGTAAATTCGAAGGTAAAAAAGGTGATTGATAAAGATATCCAATTCTTGATCTTGCTACATTAAGGTTTTCTTGTGATGAATTAGAACTAAGATTTTTAGAAAATAATATTCGTTCACCATTTGTCGGATGAAATAATGTAGCAATGATTTGTAGTAATGTAGTCTTTCCTGAACCAGATGGACCTGTTATTATATGAAATTCCCCGGAATTAACTTGTAGATTTATATCTTTTAAGATAGTGAGTTCTTCCTTTTGCTGAATAAGAATGGTATATTCTATGTTTTTTAGACTCACTACAGACATTTGTTTATCCTCCTATCATCAATTTCGTATGTAGGATCATTAGCTATAATTGACCTGTCATGACTGGCAATGATTATCATTGTCTCATAGAGTTCATTCATCTTCCGTATTGAGTCCATAACGTTGCTTTTATTGTCATCATCTAATTGTGCTGTCGGTTCGTCACACAATAGAAGTGTGGGGTTATAGATGATGTTACAAGCCAAGCTTAACCTGCGCAATTCTCCCCCGGAGAGGAACAGTGCTTTTCTCTGGAGAAGCTTTTCTATGTCAAAAACACTTACAGTTTCAAGTATTTTCTTCTCCCGTTCCTCTCGCATCAAAGAAGTATATAGTGTTAAGGTATAATCCAAGTTTTGCTTCACAGTCAAAGGTAAAAAGAGATATTTCGCAGGAAACTGATCCATAAAACTCATAGTTCGCAAATAGTTCACTTTTTCTTTTCCTTTTAATCGATGAATCGCTATATCATTGAAGAATAACTCTCCAGCATTCATTGGTTCAATGGAAGAGATGATTCTAAACAACGTAGTTTTTCCTGAGCCTGAAACTCCAACGATGAAATTCAGTTGTTCTGAAGTCATTTCAAACGAAGCTCCAGCGAATAATGGGATGTTTGTTTCCTCTTTGGAGGGATGTGGAAAGATTTTCGTTAATTCATTCGCTTTCAGTGTTTTACGGTTTTTGGTCATTTTCTCCACCTCATTATTCAGGATGCCTATAGATTAAGCTTAGATTCATGCGTCGAAGATTGTAGTACTCAACAATCCCTTGAATGGTAAGTAGAACAGGATATGCTACTATTAGAAATAAAATGTTAAACCATGTGTATCTGGAAACAAACAGAGCTTTTAATTCATACACGAAGCCCACAGTGAAGAAGAACCCATATATGACACTATAGAGCAATAAAAGCATCAAAAGGAAAATTGAGTAGAGAATAGAGCCTTCGAAAATCTTGAAGTTTCTAAGTGGTTTTAGGTACCCTTTGGAAAAAGCCAGTAAGCCTAAGTTCTTAGCATCTGAACTCTGATTGATGTCGTCGATATTGGAATAAACAAATAAACCAAGCCAAATCAAGATGAACATTTGAACGATAACAACAATTGGCTTCAGAAATACGATTCGGATATTTTTGAACACATCATAATCAAGATATTCTAATTCATCAATACCATATTGTTCCATAAGAGGAACGATTCTCTCAATAGCCCATTCGATATCTTTCTCTGTTGTATGAATTTTATAAGTTACTTGATAATCAAATTGTAACTCCTCCAAAATCAACCTAAGCGAATTATAATCCATAATAACAGTAAGTCTCGGAAAAACCGAAGAGACTCCTGGCCAATCATCAATAATTCCTTGAATGGTAAACGATAACGAATCATTAAGCATTGTCAGGGAGTCACCAGAATCAAATCCTACTTCTTGGAATTTCTCGGAAACATACATTTGATCATTAGCTAATGCTGATGGTTGTCCTTGAATTAACCATCCTCTCTTATTCCATCTACTAAAGAAATCGAAATAATCCGAACTATTGATCCCCACGATCCTTGACAGACGCTCCCCTTGGTAAGAAGAATCAACTACCGTAATTTCGTCATTAATCAAAGCAAAAGCGTAGTAATTACTACTGTTGGAGAATTGATTAAAACGTATTACTTCTGTAAAATCAATGATTTCAGGAATCGCTTGCAAATTCTGGCTTATTTCGGTGGCGTTCATGGGTGAACCACTCAACTCGATTTCACCACCATTGTACCAAAGGAATTCCGAGCGCTGTGCATCCACAATGAAATTTGTGAAAAGAAAAGCACAACTCACAACCGATATAATAATGGAATACAGCAAGAATCGTGAGTTAAGCTTGTTTTTCCATAATTTAAGCAAGGCAAATATCGGAGAAATTCTTTGATTCTCCTTTCGTTTACGATTCCTATAGGTTCTTTTAGCAATATGAATAATTAATCGTGCAAGCAGTGTTGCGAGAACACTTAACAACAAAGCAGCAAATATGAAAATTGCAAACGTAAGTAGAAAAATGAGATTTCTGTTAATTATCCATAAGAAAAGGAAAATAAGAGAGAGTACTATTCCATACGAAAACTTGGGAACCTTACTGAACGGTTTGTAGAATTTTTCTTTTGATTCTTTATAGAGTACTCTTCGAAGATACAATTCAAAATCAACAAAAGTTGCGAAAACTACGCTCAGAGAAACTAAAACGACTATGCCAAAAGCTAAAGCAATCGTTTTTGTTAAATTCAAATCAATGCCAAATAATGCTTGTAGTTGGAGGAGAGGATAAAGAAGCAATAAAGCAATACTACTCCCACCTAACACCAAAAACAAGCTCTCTGAAAAGAGATGAAGTATTCTTGGAAACCACTTCTTCCCTGATAACAGCACTCGAAATTCTTTATCAGTATTAATATTCTGGATTTTGCCAATAGATAATACAGCAAAAATTATTGAGAACGCCCAAATTGTAAATTGCAATCCACGAATAAAGGAATGAGCAATACTTACAAACATCTCATCAGCACCGAGATGTACACCGCCAAATAGAAACTGAGCTGAAGGATCCTGAAGGAGAATAGCTGCTATTAGTTCTTTCTCAAAAGCATCTATTAATTTTGGTGCATTAAGAGTCCAAGCCATGATTTCTTTTTGATACTCTTCAAATTCAAGAAACCCTTGAAGAAAATAGGGGTCAGAACTTTGAAGTATGAAGCTCTCAAATTGTGCGATAAACTCATCAATTTTCAAGATGAAACAAGGGTAATAGTGGGCTTCGCGACCAAACTCATCAGGATAATAAGAAATTTGAGATAAAATATTATGAGCGAGAAAAGGGAAATGATCAGTCAGGTTGGCGATAGTTACTACTTTATTAGCAGTAATCGAAGTGTTTTGGTTTCTAACTTCAATGGAATAACTACTAAGAGAAGTATTCTGTAACTCAGTTAGATGAATTGCCCCAGCAGCGGATGTATTATCCGAGCTAAGAATTCTAAGGGAATTGTAAGTGGTAGGTGTAACTCCAATCAAAGAGATTTGTGCATAAGCAGGATTAATAGATGTCTCATTTAACCATTTGGTAGATTCTCTAACAAACAATGCAAGAGTTTTCGGGAGATACACACCATAAACATCTAAAGAAACTTGCTCAACAGTTTGATTAAAATTGTGAATCAAAAGTGGATTATACGTATGTGCCTTCAACTCAACATCGGGATAATAGTATTCTCGAGTTGAAATTTCCTCGCCAGCACCTGCTAATCCACTTAAATGCTTACTAAGAATGTGAGGATTAATCAGTTGAGGAAGTAAAACAACCACAAAAGATGAGAGAGTGAGAAGTGTTACGATTAAGATAGTTTTCAGAAGAAAATTCCTTCTTCCACGAATCCTGTAAAAGAATTCCTTCAACCGACCATCAAACCCCAAAAGATAATAGTACTAAATCTTTAATTAGTTTTCTAAAACAAAATCAACCTATAACAACACTTGATGACCACTTTACGACCAAGACAAAGAGTTCTATATTTATTTTTTACTTCTACGAGGTCTTGGTCTAACATCAGGATTTCCACGTGAAGACATAGGGTTACCAACTGACACAAACTCATCATACGTTTCACGCTCATTTCTTAAGATTTTCATCGTTTTATCTCTGTTTCAAAATCTTCCTTGGAAATATCAAACAATACCTGTCCTTCTTGCTCTTCAATCACTTTTTCAAGGTCGATTGGGACATGGATTTCTCTTCGTAAAAACTGTTTCACTTGGACTATAGCATATGGTTTGTATTTTTTAATTGTTTTTCCAGTCAAGTCTTCTATTCTAATTATTTTCCCAAGTTTTACTCCACTTTTATCTAAAGCAATTTCTGAAATGAAATTTGAATAACTCAAACAAACAACCCTCCTTTGTCTTTGTTATATATTCTTAATTAACATGGGTTAATGACAAATAAAAATATGACCTTATTTTG
>DAOVPS010000201.1:0-5166 GCA_030629105.1 Candidatus Heimdallarchaeota archaeon | reverse complement strand
GAGTAAAGCTCGCCCATCTGCTGAGTAACCTGAAAATGTTGATGCAATGTGATCGTCGATTTTGAAAACCTTGTCAGCAGATTCTATGAGTTCAAATGTACGTTTTTGTCCAGCTAAGACTACATATTGTTCTGTTTTTATTCCTACAGCAGTACTGCCCATTTTTACAGCTTCACGAGCATATTCTACTTGTATAATTCTACCGTCAGGGGAGAAGATAACTGTAGCTTTGTCATAACCGAATTGACTTGGTTGGGAAAACATTTTAGATGATTCCTCCTAGTTCAATAATATCTTCTTTTGATAGTTCTCTGAATCCTTTACTATCAATTACCACAGCTCTTATACCATCACCGGTAGCTGTGTCTCTTTTTATGGCCGATTTTAGAGCTCTCAATGCTACTTTTAGTCCTTCTTTTTCAGTCATATCTTTTTCATACATGGCTTCAAGAACACCAAAAGCCATTGGTGAACCCGATCCAGATGAAAACCAATCATCTTCTGATAATGAACCTGCCATATCAAAAGAGAATATGTGAGGACCTTTTTGATCCCATCCGCCAACAATTAGTTGAACATAGAATGGGAAGTATGCACGATATTGACCATAAAGCATGTTCTTGACAAGATTAGCAATCATAGAAGTCTTTGGTCGTCGTTTTCGATCAAGCTCGAATAAACGAATTTGAGCTTGCATAATATCGATGATATATTGAGCGTCAGAAACTAGTCCGGCAATTGTAATAGCAGAGAAGTCATTCAATTGATGAACTTTCTTTGCATGATCCGAAGCAACTAAGTTTCCCATGCTTGCTCTCATGTCAGCAACAAGGATTGCACAGTCTTTACATTTAAGACCAACTGTTGTTGTTCCTTTTGCTAGTTGTTTTTCAATATCTACTGGTTGCATAAATTTCAACCTCAAATGAATTTCTTTAACATTACATATGATATCATTATTTAAAATGACTAAGTAATAGGAAAGTAAGATTTTTTCAAAAACTCTATGAAAATAAACCTTTTGTTAGGAAAAAATGACAGGTAATTACTATATTTTATGAAAAAGATTAGGCTAATTTTCAGACAAATTATTATGGCTACTCAACCATGCTGTGAATCTTTGTTGAAAGTCTATTTCTGAAAGCGAGCTTCTCCTCCACCCTTCATATTCAATGACAGCATTAATACCTAATGAGGAGAGAATTTCAAAAAAGTACCTTGAAAGATCATCTAGTGCTTGTTCATATGAGAATTTCCGGGAGTCGTGTTTATCTGGTATAATGCTTAAAATTGCTTCATCCTCAAAAACATGTAATGTTGCGGAAGCACGACTATCCACTAATTGCCAACGAACAATCAAATCTTTTCCATCGGTATGGGAGATATAACGAAATGATCCAAACCATTTACCAACTAATAAACTAGCTATTTCAGCAAGAGGCAAATTTTCATTGAAGACAATTCTTTGTTGTAAGAAATCATCTGTAGATTGATGTAAATCAACTGCATTTTGCACCTTAATTACTTCTGAGAGAACAGCAGTTCCTTTGGAAGAAATGGAATATCCAACACTATTTTTGCAAATCAAATTCTTAGAAAGAAGTCTATTTACAGCTTTAGTTATTTTTTGTTGATGCTTTCCGAGTTGACGTTTTATGCCTGAAAAGGAAAAGGAAGATAAGCCTTCAGTAAACATATCTGTAGTTGCTAATAAAAACAAGACTTCTAATTCATCTTTTGTTAAGTAGGAGTATTCATCAGTATAAAGTATATTTGGTCGAATGTTAATTTCTACTGCCGGAAGGGCATTGATACTTGAAAAACTGTCAGTATAAAAATCCATTTAGTTTACCTACTTAAACTGCAGTTAATATTTGTTATACTATTATTTAATGACTTACATTCATTAACTTAGTGAAAACTTGTCTATTTGCTTTAATTATTAAGTTTTTTTAGTATAAATATTATCGAGTATTATTAGTTTCCGAATTAATTGGAATTAGCTTTTTTTCATAAGCAAAATGAATAATAATTTAAGGCGATTAGTATTTTATAGTGGAAACATCCATTTATTACCATAGTTGGTTGGATTTCCGATGTCAAATGAAAAGGAAGCCGAATTAAAAAAAATCTATTTAGAAAGATTACGTGATGCTGGCTATAATACTATACCAGAACTAGTTGAAATTCTCCCACCTACCATAATGAACATCTTGGATTCGAGTATTTCAACCGCTGAAAGTCTATTTGTAACAGCACTTAAAGCTCATATGAAGAACATTCAAAAGCAATTCCAAGGGGACAATCCAGAGGGAATCAATAAAGCATTAACTGATCTCGGCTATATGACGATTCAAGAAATTGCTGAAGCAAATTCATCAATAATCGCGAAAGCATTAAAGATTAATCTTGCGGATGCAGGAGATTTAGTTTTGTTTGCAATGGAGCTTTCTGTTGTTCAGGATAAAATTGAACGAAAAGATGGAAAAGTATCTATTGACGCTCTAGACACAGAAATTTCTCATTATTTGGGACAATTAGATAGATTAGAACAGGACAAGAAATTAAAAGTTCTTGTTGATGAATCGGTCCAAAAAATACATGATACTATAAAGCTCCCTTCTGAAGAACTTGAAATTGTTGAAGAACAAAAAGCAGAAATTAAAAAAATACTTGAGCAATTTACCACAGTTTTTCCTTCTTGTACTGGTTTTGCTATGTATAATAAACGAGGAGAGGGCATCTACAATTTTATAGTAGATAATAATGCAAAAGAAACACTAGCAAACATTCACAATACTTTGCCATCATTATTTTGGAAAATTAGTTTAGTCTTAGAAGAAAAAAGTAATTACGGGTGGGTTAATGCTCAACCACATTTAGTTTGGATTGAAGCTATTAGAGATCGAAGTATGAAAAGACAACTATCATATATTGGTTTATTCGTTTTTGAAGCTGAATCTCAAGATGGTGTAGGAACTGCAACACCAACAATAAAAGGAATAATCAAGGAAATTGAAAGAATAATTTATGGGAGTGTCATGAAAAGCTAGCAAAATTTATGATGAATGTTATTCCTTTGATTTTAAATTTTCATTTAAATCAATTATTTCTTTTCCTCTTCGTTTTACCTGAATCTTTGAATCAACACCAGTTAACTCTCTTTCCATTTTTATTATATCGATTTTGGATAATTGCTTTCGTAGCATCTTTTTCTGAATTAGTAAAATTATTGTGTCTTTAATTGTTAAAGCTACAGCAGGATTTGATTTAGTCAACCAATTCATGTAAACAAGAGCTTCTGGTTCAAGTGCTTTATTTACAATTACAGTTGCTCTAACTTGTCTTTGTTTCATTTGGTTAGTTTCTTTTTCTTGCTTCTTCAAAGCGAGTTCTTTCTTTATATTTTGTGCAAGAAGTTCTTTTTTTCGTTTTTCACGAAGACTATCTAATTCACGATCTGGTGTCATTGTAAATGCTCTCGGTGAGGTTGTGTATGGCATTAATAATTAAGTATTTGTGTAAAGTCAAACTTTCATTACTCAATATTTGCATGTCGACCTTTCATTTCAGTTTCTGTAATTCCTTTATGAATAGCAAGTTGAGCTATAATACTTTCGATAACAATAGCAACAGCAAATTCGAATTGTGTTTCGATGAATGGTTTGGATTCAGACATTCTATTATACCAACTATCCGGATCCATCCGACCAGGAACTTTGACTAAAAATTCTACATCTGAACCAAATTCAGAGTCAATTATTGATGTAAAACCAACAGTAATCATTTTCTTCTTTTTGGCTTCAATTATGAAACCATTTGTAAATGGTGTGCTTCCACTACCGCTAATGGCAACAATTATATCATTTTTCTTTCTAAAACGCCAGTCATCTTGGAGGTGTATATTGAAACCAAGATGCTGAAATCTCATAGCATGCATCGATGCGATGATGCCACTTAAACCAGCCCCTATCCAGAAAACTTTCTTTGAAGAAGCGGGACTGAGATCTAAGAATAAATTAAGAACTCTTATAATTTCATCTTGTGTTTTCTTATTTTTCAAAATTTGTTGAACAGCTTTCTCCGCATTATCTATAACTGTATCCAAAGTGCTTTGGAAAGCTCTCTCAGGTTTTTCATCATTACGCAACATACCTGTTAATCCAATTGAAATAAGTAATGCAGACAATTCGAATAAAGTTCCCATTGGTGATAGTGAGCTTTTCATTTCTTCTGGGATTTGACTTAATGATAACACAAAACCTTTATCGGTTTCTATTTCAAGATGTTCTTCTTCACGTTGAAGCTTCTTAGATTTGGGTACTATTAAACAAATATCTGCAAGACGCCCTAAACGAGATTTTTCATTTTGAGTGACAATCACAACATTTGCTCCACCATCAACACAAACCCCTACGTTTGCCACAGTGGTACTGGTTTTCCCGGAGCCTGAAAAAGCAATTACAACATCATTAGCCGAAACGGGTAAAGCTAAAGTTCGACTAATAATAGATACATGAAATCCTAAATCCTTAAGCATTTCAGCAAAAAACTCAACAGCTCTTCCACTTCTTCCCATACCAGTTACATGAACAATATTTCGTTTCTTTTTGGTTTCAATTAAAAGATTGTATAATTTCACAAGTTCTTCGTTTTGATTAAGAAAGGCCTTTCTTGTTCTTGAAGCTTGAGAAAGGAAAATGTTACTTGCTCGAATTAATCCCCCTAAATCCTGTAAATCTGGCTCACTTTTTTCTTCTTTTTTGCTAGGCTTATCCATGAGTAACACACCAGTATAGATGAGAGTCTAATACTTTCGTTGTTAATTAACGTACGAAAGTTTTAGGTTAAAAGTTCTTTTGTCCAGAAAATAATCTATACTTTAATAAGAGTAATTGTTGTTTTCAAAAATTGAAATGAGGGATAAGAATTATTCCAATTTACAAAATATTATTTCAAATAATCAGGATGTTCATCTAACCAAGTAGACAGATTTCTGAAAGTTTCTTCGTTACGCTTATTGATGAATTTATACAAGCGATTACCCAGTAGACGGTAGAGAAAAGGTAATTTCTTAAGGTTGAAACGTTCTTCGAAATGCACTTGAGTTTTTCCACCCTCAATTTTCTCTAAACGAATCAAGCCATTAGTGTCTAGTCCAGGTTT
>DAOVPS010000212.1:0-4396 GCA_030629105.1 Candidatus Heimdallarchaeota archaeon | reverse complement strand
CCTAATGGTAGCAACACATGGGATACAAAATGCGAAAAGGTATTACCCAGTTGTTTCTACAGTGGATTTTGTAACAGCAAAAATGAGTACAAATATCAATAATTACCTTTATTCCGGAAACACTTTGCAAGATATCACTGCAGAGAGTGTATTAACTCAAACAGATCATGTAGGAAAATCGATTCTCGAAGAACTCCATGAGCATTATCTAGAAAGAACTGGCTCCACTTTTAGACCACCAAAACTGTGGCGTATAGGCGATTTCAATGATCTGGGTGAATATGAACTTACACTTCCTTACTTGATGCTACAAAAATCGATAAAAGAGAAAAAAATAACCGCAAGAGAAGTAGATGACGACATCAATAATATAGAACGGTTCTACCAATACAACAATCCTCTCGAGAGAGACGCTTTCATCATTGGAAAAATAAAAGAGAAAGATAAAGACAAAATAGAAGTGCTAAGAGAATTAGGCATAGAAGGAACAACAATTGTTGATGAGAGTCTCATAGAAGAATATCGAACACTGCTTAACGACATAGGAAACTTTGTACAACAAGATGATTGCATAATCACAAGCGAAGATCAAAAAGCAATCCTAGGGAAAATAGCAGCGTTTGAGAAAACAGATTTCAAGAAAATAGCCAAAGTAAAAATTCCTGCTAATGTTATATGATGTAATAAACAAGCTATTAGAGGTCGGATGGAGAAAAAAATTATTCCTCTATAGCTTTATTGTTTTTTTTTCTTTCATTATTAGAAATCTCAAGAACCTTTTTACGAACTTCTGAAGAACTACTCAAATCTCCGCTCTCAAAATGCGGTAAACGAAAAACAGTGGTTTTTAATTGATGCTCTTTAATAAACGCAAGAAGAGGTTTATCATTTGGTAATTGATCATAACCGAGAATTATATACTCAGGCTTAATGTCCAAGATTACACTAAAATGATCTTCTCCTTCTTTTCCAAGTTGGGCATAATCAACAACACGGAGACCACTAACAAGCTTTAATCTTTGTTCTTCAGTAAAAATCGGTTTATGACCTTTAATTCGTTCAATAGAACTATCTCGAGCAAGAACAACAACAAGTACACAATCATAACAATTCGCAGTTTGACGAGCTTCAACTAAGAACCTAATATGAGCTGGATGAATGATATCATACGTTCCAAAGACTAAGACCCTTGATCGTTCTTTTATGGTTGGGGGTTCTGAAACAAAGTGACTTTTGTCATTGCTATTTACTAAAGCTTTTTTGGTCGTAGTTGAATCCTCCACTAATACTACTTTGCTTTGAAATCAAGTCTTTTTATAATTTTTCAATCATTATGATAACAAGAATGTGTCTGGAATATTTCAGAAACACTTCTCAAAACAATGAGAATGTATTTATACTCGCGTGAGAATAAGTTCATTGAAGCACTTTAGAAGAATAAAGGGCTGGAGGAAAGAAAAATGAATAAAGAATCTAAAAGAGAAAAAAGAAAGAAGAAAAGAAGATCCAAAATGAGAATGGGTTACTACAAATGGGACGTAGTTAACTATATGGGTCGAGATTGGTGAATAAGATATTCCCTTGTAGGATTTTCTTACACCAATCACTAAAAATTAATTCTTAGTTTATTTTGAATTTAACTACATCACTATTTTTAATGATACAAGAAGAATTGGCAGGCGCGAGGGGATTCGAACCCCCGGCCGATGGATTTTTCCGAAAAGAGATTATTCTCATGTATCTTAAGAGTCCACCGCTCTACCTTTAGCAGATGAGCTAGCAAGCCCAATCTTTGGCTGAGCCACGCGCCTTTAAGAAAATTATTGGTGCACCGACCGGGATTCGAACCCGGGTTCCATACTAGGCAGGCATGGGTCTTACCACTGGACCATCGGTGCTTGTCTTTACTATTGTTTGTTCTTAATATTTAATCTTTAAAGCTTTCGCAAATTGTGATTTTTCTTTTTTTGTAAACATATATTTATAACATTCATTTGCTTTTGTCTTTAATGAAATAATAGGTGAAGGGTTTGGGGTTCAAAGAAGAAGAAATTTTAGGTGTTACTGATAAGAATTTGTTTTCAAGGTATTCAAATTATTATCGCTATTTTTTCCTAGTTCTTATGTTTGTTCCTTTTCTGGTGTAATTACAGTTACTATACTACTAATTCTTTATTATGATTTGCAAGGCAATTTCGGTTTAATAGTTGGTTCTTTGATTATGGGATTATTTTTAGGTAGCTTAACACTTGCTCTGTTAATAATAAATTCAAAAGCAACTAAACACGTAAAAGATCTTTTTAATAACAAAGATTATTCTTCATTAATTGATTTATTAAGTACTAAAGATAAAAAACAAAAGAGTGAATTCATGTCTCTTTATGCTGCACTTGCTTTAGGTGATTTGCTTTATAAGGAAGCTATTATTGATTTGGTTGAAATTCTCCTGAGTGTGTGGAAAGTCAGCTGGGGAAGAAGAAGGGCCTTTGCTCATGCACTTGCGAAAATTGGTACTCTTAAATCTGTCCGTGCACTCTTCCATGCTTATGATCTTTACTTTAATCCAAAACGGAGTATGCATATAGGTTCTCGGTTTGAATTTTTCCATGTTTTCCGAACAAAAAGGAGAGTAAAGAAACTGCTTACTAGAATCGCTTTAAGGAATGACTTTGGAAATTTAGATGAGCTTAAATCTTGGTATGGAATATTCAGTGTGATGTAATCAAATAAACGACTTATTCTGTTATCTTTGCATCAAAAAATTTCGCTTTCTTACTTGCAGCTTTAATTGTTGGGATTACTGGTTCTTTCTTTTCCTCTAGTATTTTATCAAATATATCCAGTTCATTTTCAGGTATGGGTGGCAGTAATTCCCCTTCGATTGTAATTGGAATTCTATATATTACTTCGTATCTCCCACTTTTTATAGCCTTTACTAATTCTGCTTCGTTATTTATTTCATCATAAAATGATGTATTTATGTTCCCAACAGTATCTACAAAGTGAGCATCGCTTCCTCCGATTAATGGCAAATTCATTACATGTGCTGCTGTTTCCGCTGCTTTATTTTGACTCACACTACATTTGGCATTTATTTCTATAGCATCAAATTTGTGTTTATAGATTTCATCTTTTAAGCTCGGAGATGCTCTTTTAAAGGGATGGGCACAAACTACTACTCCATCGTTATCTTTTACCCAATCTAGTGTTTCTTCAACTGATCTCTTGAATGGTGGATTTTCTTCAACACCATAAACTAATATATGCCCTTTCCTTGTTGTGATTTCTACTCCGGAAAACACTTTTACTCCATAATTTTTCGCTAATTCTTTTGCTTTCGGCATTCCTTCTAATGAATCGTGATCTGTAAGTGCAATACCATCTAACCCTAGAAACTTCATTTTCTTTAGGAGAATTCCTATCTTTATTTTAGAATCAAAGCTAACGTTCGAATGAACGTGCATGTCTATTTGCATTTTCTCGCCTAATCTCCGAGTTTTACTGGTAAATGGTTCTATCTATTAGACTAACAACAAATTTCCTTAATAATATCTGTTTTATGTGCAAAAATGCACCAATATTTTTTCCTACAAGTCCCATTGTTGGATGAATTGCGCTCCATCTTCTAATGATTTTGCTATTGGTAGTTTGGCTCCTTTTGCTATAAGTCTTTGTTTCAAGTCTTTGGTTATATTTTCAGCTGCAAATACCAATTCATCCATTTGATTTGAATACAATAATACTTCTGCATCTTTTCTGATTACTTTAGGAAGCTTCCTTAGATACTCGTCCATAGGATAAAATATAGTACGATTCCAAATTTTATTTTGCAATATCATATATGCCCAGAAAATCATTTCTGTAAAATCAAACACAGCAAATACAATACCTGCAATATTGGATTTTTTCGCTGAAGATTTTATAGCGTTTAGGGCTTCAATTACAGAAGGCCATTCCGTAACAATTCCCTTGTAGGTTTCACTAGAATGTGGTTTATTCTTTTCCAACCAACCAATTAATAACTTATGAGTTTCATCTAACAAGTCCTCAGCAATCTCTAGAGCTCTAACTGGTTGTGCTGTAACCATTTCTGTATATCTTTCAGTGAAATTCTCTGGTTTTATGGAAAACTCCTCAATTTCAGGTAGTTGTTTTCCCCAATTATTAAGATAATATTGGTTATTTATGCCGGATAATGCATAACAGATACCATTAGCAACCTCCTGAATAAAGAACCTAACATTTTCTGTTTTGCCAGTTTTGATGCTGTTATTGATCATCCATAACTTGCCGTAGTAGCTTTCATACCAATACAAGACTTTCTCAACAGAAGTTACACTGCCTTCGGAGACTTTTTCGATAACTTTTTCTAATTTCTTGTGGTGTTCTTTACTTT
>DAOVPS010000075.1:0-13898 GCA_030629105.1 Candidatus Heimdallarchaeota archaeon | reverse complement strand
ATTTGGTGTCTCAGACTCATCCTCTGGTTTTATAAATTCAATCATTGCTTGAGAGGAAACATTGGTGTCTGCAAGAAAATTACCTACAAATATGATGTTTAATAAAAGAATACCGAAGAGAAGTTTTTTGGACCATTTTAACATTAATAGTGCAACTCTAAATGCTTTTTTTAATTCGCCTTTATATTTTCTTTTGAAGATTCAAATATTTTAGAATCTTTGGATTGTTCTTTCTTATATTTATGAGAATTATCTCTTAAAGGTTTTTCACTTCAGAATGCTATCTGAAAAAAAGGTAAGAACAAAAAAGGACTAAAATTCGATAAATACTTGAGAAAAATTGACCTGGAATCATTTTCAAGTTGAGTCGAACATTTTATTAGTTACTTTACAGTGTGAAAAACAAAACCCGAGATTATCTTTTCCTCGGTCGACAGAAGTGAAAAGAGCTCAAGTAACAGCAGATAGTAAAATAGGAACTTTGTCTGCTGTTTACGAGAAATAAAATGGAACGAGGAATAAAAAATGAACCTAAAAGGGCGTCATTTACTTACTCTTTTTGATTATAACCCTGAAGAGATCATTTATTTTCTAGATCTTGGGGATGAACTCAAAAAGGAATTTAATAAACATGGGGGTCATCCTAATCGAAAACCCCTTAAAAAGAGCCTAGGGATGATGTTTGAGAAAACATCAACTAGAACCAGAGTTTCCTTTGAAACTGGCATATGGGAGCTTGGAGGGCAACCTCTTTTTTTGAGTTTCCGTGACACTCAATTAGTTGGGACTGGTGAAGCCACATCTGATACTAGTCAAGTTCTTTCTAGATATCTTGGAGGAATCATGGCTCGTGTGTATAAGCACAAAACTCTTACGGATTTCGCTGAACACTCATCTATTCCTATTATTAACGGATTATGTGACCTTTATCATCCTTGTCAAATTCTTGCTGACCTCCAAACTATTCGTGAACATAAAGGAAAACTCAAAGGTTTGAAGCTAGTTTATGTTGGAGATGGCAATAATGTTGCACATTCACTTATGATTGGTTGCACAAAAATGGGCATGAATGTAACTATTGTTTGTCCTGATGATTACAAACCGGATTCTGAGATAACCAAAAGGGTTGAAAAGATTGCTGAGAAAATGGGTACTAAACTAGTAATAACAAAAGATGTTCCAACTGGAGTCAAAGATGCAGATGTCATTTACACAGATACTTGGATTTCCATGGGTGATGAAACTCAAAAAGAAATTCGCTTAAAGGCTTTCAAAGAATATACTGTTGATAAGAAATTGATGAGTTATGCAAAGAATGATGCAATTTTCTTACATTGTCTACCTGCACATCGTGGATACGAAGTGACTGATGAAGTCATAGATAGTAAACAAAGCGTAGTTTTCGATGAAGCTGAAAATCGAAAACACTCCCAAAAAGCAGTTATGCTTGCATTAATGAGTGATTAAACAATAGACTGAGGGATTTTCCCTCTTATTTTTCTTATTTAAAATAAAGTGGATTGGTGTCATCGGAATGAAACTAGAAAAACCAGTAATATTAACTACTAACCTAAATATCTGTGGAATAAATATCAGGAACGCATTACTTGATAGCTGGGATTTTGTAGACACCGATGAAGTTTTTGATGGAACACCAATTTATCAGTTCAAACACATTCGTTTAGTTTATTCCAAAAAAGATGTTATTAATGCAAATCATTGTGATAAGTTGAATGCTGATTTGCTTTTATATGGATCTCGACACAAAAGTGAAGCTAACAAACCTAGTTTATTAACACATGTAACTGGAAACCTTTCAGAAGACAATAGTCATGGTGGCATTCCTTTGGAATTGGCGTATGCTTCTACTCGAGCAATAAGAGAATCCTATTTAGGATTATTTAAAGAAAAGGAATTATTGGAATTGGATGAATTTGATGTAACTGTTGAAGCAACACACCACGGTCCCACATCTATGAAAACACCACTCATTTTTGTTGAAGTTGGTAGCACCGAAGTCGAATATAAAAATGAAAAAGCAATTTTGGCAGTAGCGAAGACTATAATGAATATTTGTCTCAACAAGGAGGAAGATGTAATTCGACCTAGCATTTGTTTTGGTGGAGGACACTATGCTACAAGATTCGATGAATTAATGGAAATAACACCAGTTGCTGTAGGACATATTTTGCCAAAATATCGTAAGGCGAATTTAACAACACAAATAGTTGAACAAATGATTGAAAAAACTGTTGAAAAAGTGAAATGGGCAATTATAGATAGAAGTAGCTTAAATGCAGAACAGATTCAAATAATTAAAGATGGTTGTTCAAAATTTGGTGTAGAGGTTGTTAAAGCGAGAGATATCAAATACGGGAAAATCACTTAATTGTATTTTTACTTCGCTTTTCTTCCATCTGTTTTTTTAGTTGATTACAACGTTCGTACCAAAGTATCTCGTAATCCTTGTGACTAATTACTCGAGAACTCAAGTCAGCAATTGTATAGATCTCATCTTTTTTACACCAATCAACACAGGCTTCATACATTTCCCAATCTAAATCTTCAGTTTCCCATTCTACTCTAACTTCTTGCCATCCTATGAGATGCGCTGCATAGGCTCTCGTGTGACCATCCGAATAAACGATATCTGTTCCTAATTTCTTCACGGGAATTATCTCTAGACTTTCTTTTTTGTTCGGATCAAGTTTTTCTTGAATTTTCGCTAGTTTCCTCTTACTAATGTATAATTGACTCGGTTGTATGTCTTTTAAATTCATAAGAAAAATAGAATCCATTTTCAGTATTTGCTCCTTTTAGTCAGAAAAGAAATCATCCAGAGTAGTTTTTTTCTTAGCATCTTTGTTTGACGGTTTATTCTTAATTTGTGCTTTCGGGATTTTCTTTTCAATTTGCTTCTGTTTTTTTGGTTTTTCAGGCATTTTTTGTTGACTTTGTTCTTCCTTTTTTCTTAAAGGAATTGCTGGGATGTCTAATTCATTAGTTATGGCTTTTGCTAGCTTTTCCTCGAGGCCATACATTGTAAATATGAGTTCGGGAGATACTTCTTTGATATACTCAATTAACTCAGGATAGTTAGCATGTGATGATAGTGGGAAAGCAGCATCGTAATCCTTGTAAATAAACCTAGAAGCCATACCGGTCACAATCGCACTACGATAATTGACATGTTCTTTGATGAAATATGGCACTATTTTTTTCTCTCGAGGTTGAATGATAATAGCTTCACCATCACGTAATATTTCGCGCCCTTCTTCTGATTTGGAATCGAAATATTCTAGTTGAATCCCGTGTTTTTGATAAACATCACTCACTGGAGTTACATCTCCATGAGTTACAACTCGAAGGTTAGTGAGATTGTTAAACATCTTGATTAGTTCTTGGGCTGAACCTAATTTGCCAGCTGAAAACACAACATTTCGTTTCTCTTTTATAACATCAGCAGACCATTTCAGAATTTCCATAGAAATTTCTTCTCGAGATGGAAATACTAATTCCGGAGAACCAAATGTTGCTTCTATAACAAGTATGTCCGCATCAATTTTTGTAATAGGCTCTTTTATTGTTAATTGTCCTCTTCCACCGATATCACTTGTAAATAAAATTACTTTATCCTTGTATTTGATTGAAACAGAAGCTGAACCTAAAACATGACCAGAAGAAACCAATCTCACATCTAAATCAGGTATATCAGGGTCAAAAACAATTTTTTCATTAAATTGAGTAGGCTGAAAAGTAATTGGTCCAGTAGGTTTTTTCTGACAAAAAAATAAATCAATAGTTTCTTGTGTTGCATGAGTTCTTGGATTAGAATACATGAAAGCAAAATGATCGGAATGAGCATGGGTTACAATTGTTTGAGCATTTAGAGGAATTTTCGAGCTTTTACCATCAATTAACAATTTTTGACTATCCGGAAAATCGAATTGTAGCCCATTTCGATAATAGAATTTGTATATAGTTTACTCACCTTCAGTTAAATTCAACACACTCTTCAGTTATTTCTGATTAACATTCTAATTCTTTAAATTATCTAGTATTGATTCTTTCTCAATAAAGAAAAAAGAAATAGAAGTGAACGAGATTTCACAGAGTTTATTTCTTTTCAGTTAATGTAATTCTTGCATCTACTACACTAACACCTCGTTCCATGACAAATAAAGGATTGATATCCAATTCTTTTATGTCATCTATTTGTGATACTAATTGACTAATAATGCAAATGGTTTTGTTAAGTTCTTCAACGTCTACTGGATTTTGTCCTCTTGCTCCATATAGCATGTCTCTGGATTTTATGCCATCAATCATATGCTGTGCTTCTTCTTTCCCAAAGGGAGCTACCCGAAAGACAACATCTTTTAAGATTTCTACATAAATTCCGCCGAGACCAAACATGACAACAGGTCCGAAGGATGGATCCCTTGATACACCAATAATTACTTCAGTTGCTTTTGGAACCATTTCTGTTACTAAGATTCCTCGTATTTTTGCGTCAGGATTGTATTTTAGAGAATTTTCTACTATTTCGTTGAAAGCATCTTCCACTGCAAAAATATCTTTAATGTTGACGATAACACCGCCAGCCTCACTTTTGTGAATAATATCTTCTGAAACAACTTTCATAACTACCGGAAAACCAACTACTTTAGCAATTTCAACTGCATCATCAGCATTTTGAGCTAGATCATAACGAGGAACTTCTAAATTACACAGCTTGAATATTTCTTTAGATTCATCTTCAAGCATTTGCACTCGTCCTTCTTTTCTCACTTTCTTGATGATTGCTTTGATTTCTTTAATCGGTAGTTGAAGTGGTTTAAGAGGGCCTATTTTCTCATGTTCTTCGATGAATTCATCCCAACGATATAATGCTGCTAGAGAAGAAATCGCTTTTTCTGGAAGATCATAAGCTGGTATGTGTTCTTCATTGAGCTTGTCTACCATTTCTTCTACTGCTTCACCACCAATGCTTGCAATGACAAATGGTTTCTTTTTCTTTTGAGCATTTAAAACCTCAATGACATAATCAGCAAGTAAATCAGGATTGGTTGTAGCAGTTTGGCAATAAAGAACAACGATAGCATCAATTTCCTTTGCTTGAAAAGCAGCTTCAATAGCTTTCTTGTATGCAAGTTCACCACCACCACCAGTGATATCAATTGGATTCTTTGTGGAACCAAAAGGTGGCATAATATCTGGTTTGAAGAATAATTCCTTTAGTTTTTCTTGATCATCATATAGATCAAGTTTACAATCTTCACAGGCATCTGTTGCCATAACACCTACTCCACCACCATTCGTTATTATTACAACATTCTTTCCTTCAGGTCGTATATTATTTGTTATACACCTTGCCCAGTCGAATGCTTCAGAAGCATCAATGGCTCTGAGTACGCCCATTTGTTTGAAAGCAGCAGAATAGATCTTATCTGAACCTGCAAGGCTGCCAGTATGACTAGCAGCAGCAACAGCTCCTCTCACTGAGCGTCCTGATTTCAAAGCAATAATCGGCTTTTTCATTCCAACGTCTTTGAAAACCTTCATAGCTACTTGTCCTTCTTTTAAACCTTCAACATACAGAAGTATTGCTGTGGTATTTGGATCATCTTTCAAGTAGTTGAACAGAAGCTCGCTTTCACCTATTTGTGCCTTATTTCCAATACTTATTATCGAAGAGAGACCGATTTTATTTGTAATTGTCCAACCCATCAGAGCAATTCCCAAAGCTCCACTTTGAGTTATGAATGCTAACTTTCCAGGTTTTACATCAGATGGACCAAATGAAGCGTTTAGGTTTGAAGGAGCATAAACCATTCCAAAAATATTTGGACCGATAAATGGCATATTGTATTTTTCTGCGATTTTCACTAGTTTTTCTTCTGCTTTGTGATCACCTACTTCTGCAAAACCACTAGTAATTAATGCGATAGATTTTACTCCTTTTTTACCACATTCCTCAAAAACAGCGGGAACAAATTTCGCTGGGATTGATATTACCGCGAAGTCTATTTCACCAGGAACATCAGAAATTGATTTGTAAACTTTCTTTCCAAGAATCTCCGTTTCTCTCAAATTGATTGGATAGATTTCACCCTTAAATCCATAAGAAATGATATTGTCCATAATTTCGTATCCAATCTTCCCGGGTTTCTTAGAAGCACCAATAACTGCAATATTTTTTGGATCGAACATATACTTTAGGCCAGGATATTTTTTAATTTTTGACACCTCTTACATAGTTTCAAAATATCTTCATCTGATTTTGAAACCTTTCAATCATATAGTTTGTTCGACTTATTTCAGCTCATTTTAAATGCCCTTGAGCATCTACAGCTTCTAGTCAAAACAAAGGAAAAATAAAAGTTTGGGTGGTGTCCGTATTTAATTTCTAAAATTAAAAACGACTATCATAGACACCTTTATCGACTTCTTTTTGAATGTCTCGTGGATCTTTGCCTTCACAAGTGATTTTACAGCTGAGCATTGTACCTAAAATCTCTTTCACAAGAGTTTTAGTGGAAGAAGCAAAGCTACCTTCTCTCTTGATTTCAGCAATTTTCAAAATTTGATCCATGGTTATGTTACCAATAAATGGTTCTTCAGGCACTTCTTCAGTTGACCCATGTCCACCTTTTGCTAATCCGGCTTCTTTAAGAATAAGTCCACTGGTTGTAGGAAGACCAACTTCTACGTCAAAAGATCTATCAGGTTTTATGATGATTGTGACTGGAACCTTCATACCACGGAATTTGGAAGTTTCTTGATTAATTTTACCAATTACTGCACCTATATTCACTCCAGTTGGACCTAAGGCTGGTCCTAATGGTGGAGCTGGAGAAGCTTTTCCTCCTTCGATTAGACATTTGATTTCTTGATTAGCCATTCTTAGCACCTTGTAATTCAAGAGCGAAAAATGGATTATTTAAGAGTTTTCTAAGACTCGATTATTTATTATGAGGCATTTTTATTCCTAAACAATTCAATGTTTTTGTATGGTGCCCAGAAAGTCTAGTATCCAAAGCTTTTTTTCTAGAGAATTCCAAAATATAGAGTAATGTAGAGGATGTCTGAATGAATATGTCACAGAAATTAAGAATAAGGTGCTTTACAGGACTTTTTTGTTTCACATTTATTATCTCTTTTCTAGTAATAAATCAAAATAGTGTTTCAAATAATGGCAATATCTTGAAAATGGATCAAAGTGATTTCCAATTCAATTTCACACCAAATACAATCCTATTAGAAGAAACACTAAAGATATCAAGCACGGGTTTAAATTCTACTCATACAAGAATTCTTTACAATCCTGCTACTCAAAGAGTAGGTGTTTCTTGGGTTGATTTATTCCAGCCTTATACTCCTGCAGCAATCAGCTCTGTGAAATTTGCCATTGGAAATTCTAGCACTTCTTGGGGCTCTACAGTTGATGTGGCATCAGTAACTGATACAATGTTAATTGGATATAATCCTACACAAGATATGAATGGAACAATTCATTTCATTTTTGATGAATTTTCTGTTGATAATTATGATATAAATGATGTTCCAGTTGAGAATGAAATTTCTGTTCAATCCAAGGAAAGTGTTGTTAGTAATAGTGGAAATTCTTCATCTCCAGTTACAATTTTAGGTTTGAACGGTCTTGTTCACCTGGTTTGGATAGACACAACAGACAATCCAAATGGTGATTTATACTATAGAAATTATAATGCAACTGGTGACAGTTGGAGTACTCCGACCACCAGAATTACAAATGGAGCAGAGGTGTTAGCCAATTCTCCACCTACACTAGCTTTTGATGAGAATAATACCCTCCATTTAATGTGGGTGGATAAGCGAGCTAGTGATCAAGAGATTTATTATTCCTATCTAGATGAAGGTTCAGCTTGGTCCTCTGAAGAAAAAATCACAACAGTAGCATATGCTCCTATTAATCCCAGATTGACCTTCGATAATTCGAGTAAAAAACTCCTACTATTATTTAGAGATAATGGAACTTCCACAAATCTATATTATACAAATGCACAAGCAAAGCAAGGAGCAGGATTATGGTCTTCTCCAGTGGTTGTTAATTCATATGTGGCCCCAAATAGTGATTATGACATTTGTGCAGATACTTTAGGGAACAATATTTTGGTATTTGAACAGTTTGCGAGTAATCGTTATACAATTTATTTAAGACATAAAAACACAAATGCTTCTAGCTGGGGAGCTAATCAACGAATCAGTTCTTATGATAAACCAGCACATGATCCATCTGTAACTGCTGATTTGAATGGAACTTTTTACTTTGCATATGCAGAGGAATATCAAAGTGATACCACAGAAATATATCTAACATATGGAGCTCTTGATTCTGATACAGATGGCTTGTCAGATTACGATGAAATAAATATATACGGTACAGATCCTTTAGATGCGGATTCTGATAATGACTTGTTACCCGATGGCGCAGAAGTAAATATCTATCACACAAATCCATTGAGTTCAGATTCTGATAGTGATTTGATGCCTGATTTCTATGAAATAAATTACAATTTTGATCCAAATAATTCCACAGATGCTTCGCTAGATTATGATAATGATGATTTAACTAACCTTGAGGAGTATTTGGAAGGAACAAGTCCTCTTAATCCTGATTCCGATGGGGATTCTCTCTCTGATGGTTCTGAGGTTAATGATTATAATACAGATCCATTGGACATCGACACAGATGCTGATGATTTACCTGATAATTATGAAGTGCAATGGGGTTTAGACCCTATTACGTGGGATGATATTTCAGCTGATCCAGATGGAGATGGTCTTGCTACTGAAACTGAATTTTATATAGGAACTGATCCAACAAACGCAGACACAGATTCTGATGGTGCTTCTGATTTTGATGAATATCGATATGGGACAGACCCATTGGACCCAGAGGATTATCCGACTATTGGTGGTGGTGTTGGAGATTATCGTGATTGGCTCATTGGTCTAGGTGTTGGTTTAGGTACTCTTGTCTTCTTCCTAGGAATCTCTATTTTAATTGCTCGTCAATTCAAACCTCAAGATAGAGGAAAAAGAAAAGCTCTTGAGCGAGATGAAAAAGAATTTTTCACCGAGCAAACAGAAAAGGGTCGTAAAATGACTTACGAAATAGAAGAAAAAGAAGCAATTAAATCAATTTTAGAGAAACGAAGAGATCTACCTACTTCACCTGAAATCCTACCTGAACCTACAAAAACTGATGAAGAAGAATTATCTGTTGAGACAAGAGCACAACCAGAGGAAGTAGTTCCTACATTTGATGAAATCATTAAATCTAAGAAAGAAACAATGAAAAAAGCTATTGAGGCACTAAAGAATTATGATAGACAACTCGATGAACTTGTGAAAAAGAAAATGACTTCATTCACGATTAATACTGCATCTCGTGAAGCTTTGGCTGAATTTGCTAGTGATTCACAAGTACTTCTCGGAGAAGCAAAAGCAATTTGGATATCCACTATTCTACCATTGATTAAGGGTTATGAAGAAGCTCTTCACATAGATACTTTAGAAGCTGAAAGTATTATAGATGATTGTAGTGCTTCTTTTGATAAGATTCTTGAAATCCTTGTAAATCGTGAGATGGAGATCGTAGACGAAGATGCAAAAAGAGAAGAAATACGACAATTAGCACACAAAGTAGTTGATGATCAAGACGAGAAATCTGCTGAAGAAGTAGAAGAAGAAGAAAAAGAACCGGAAATTAATGAAGATTCCGAGGTGTGATACTTACACCTCTATCTTTTCTTTACCAAATATCTGTAGAAATTTCTTATATGTTTCGTCACTATAAAGAACAATTTTCACTTCTTGTAGGTAATTTGACTTAAAATTTAAAATTACTTCCGCCATAATTTTTGCACAATCTTCTTCCGGAAATCCTGCTATTCCAGTTCCAATTGCTGGAAAAGCTATCGAGTCAAGTTCTAGTTTTTCAGCTAGTTTTAAGCTGTTCAGTACACTATTTTTCAGAAAATCTTTTGTTATGAAACCATCACTTCTCATTCCAGCAGCATGTATTACGTATTTCGCTTCTAGTTTTCCTGCGGTTGTTTCTATCGCTTCTCCAGGTTTAATTGGTCCTTTACTCATAGCTTCTGTTTCAATTTCTTTTCCGCCTTTCCGTTTCAGGGCTCCAGCTACCCCTAGACCCATCCACAGCTCGTTATTCGCTGCATTAACAAGTGCATCTGCTTTAATTTCCGTTATGTCACCTTGTATCATGGAAACAATCATTGTTCTTTCACCACTATCAATAATATTATTAGAATTTCAGACCAGTCTTCCAACCCAAGAAAGCATAAAGATCTGTTTCTGTTTCAGCAAGTTTCTCAAGAGGTTTACCAACCCCATGGCCAGCTTGTCCTTCTACAAACAGCAAGATTGGTTCTTGTGAAGCATTTGCCCATTGCATTAACGCGGTCATTTTCATTGCATGTAATGCATCAACTCGAGAGTCTGAAGCTGCAGCAACAAGATAAGTTGCAGGGAATTTTGTTCCTTTCTTCACATTGTGATATGGTGAATACTTCAAGATATATTTGAACTGCTTAGGATCTTCAGCAGAACCGTATTCAGGAATCCAATATCTTGCTATACTGAAGAGGTGATATCGAATCATGTCTAAGAGTGGAACTCCCACATAAACAGCTCCAAACAAATCTGGTTCTTGGGTTATAGCTGCTCCAGTTAAAAGTCCACCATTGCTTCGTCCATTTATGCATAAATGCTTCTGTGAAGTATATTTGTTTTTGATTAACCATTTCGCAGCGTAAATGAAATCATCAAATACATTTTGTTTCTTTTCAAGCATCCCAGCCTTATGCCATTCCTCACCGTATTCAGAACCACCACGTAAATTAGCTATAGCAACAACTCCATTATTTTCCAGCCAGAAAAATCTTGAGTACTTTAGATAAGGTGGTTTGATTGGTAAATTGAAACCCCCATAGCCATTTAACATCGTAGGATTAGAACCATGTAATTCAATGCTTTTCTTATGAACAATAAACATCGAAACTTTTGTTCCATCTTTTGATTCATACCATTCTTGTTTTACTATATAATCATCAATGTTCAATGGTGGTTTAATTTCCCTAAAGATGGTAAGGTCTTTTGTTTTGATATCATAATGGTAGATAGATGCAGGATAAAAGAAATTCATTAAAGAAAAGTATAAATGGTCTTGATCATTCGCAGCAATCGAACCTGCACCTCCCATACCCAATATTGAAGAGAATTCTGGCAAATCAAGTTCTGATTCAAACTTGCCTTCTTTTGTATAAATCAATATATAATCAGTGGCATTTTTCATAACTTTCAAGAAAATATTATTTTTTGTTATTAATACTTGACTGATTGGATTATCAGTTTCGGGAATAACAACTTGCCAGTTACTTTGTGTTGGTTTACTAATTTTAGTTTTATATAAGGCCTTTTTGGGTGCATCTTTGTTTGTTAAAATCCAAATTTCTCCATCCATCATTGATCCTGCAGTTATGCTATCATCACCTGCAATAACTTCTGCTAGTATATTGTTATTCTCTAAATCCATAATGTATAGGTCATGTTTTGTATATTTACTAACTCCGATGAGAAGATGTTGCCCATCTTCAGTTAAACCTATGGTATAATGATTGGTCGCTGATCTTCCTTCTCCGAATAATTTTTCATCATTATGCCAATCATTCCCAATTATATGTAAAAAAACATGCTTGTTATAATTCTCTTGACCTTTTGGAACTGTTCCTGGTTCAGGATATCTGGTATAATAAAATCCAGTTTCATCAGGTAACCAAGCAAGACTACAAAATCTAGTTCTTGGGATTTTATCATCTAGAATTTCACCTGTTTCCACATTCTTAATATGCAAAAGACTCCATTCATCTCCATTATTCGAGAGACCATACACCAGATACTTTGCATTTGGTGATACAAAATACCAATCTAATGAAACAGGATTCTCTTTACTTAATTCATTGGGATTAACTAAGATTATTGGCGCACCTGCTTTTCCCTTTTGAACATAAAGAATCGGTTGACTTTCTATTGTAGCTTTTTGGAAGAAAATATATCCTTTCTTTTCTTTAGGAACTGAAATAGTTCCAAGTGAAAGGTAATCCTTGATTTTTTCCAAGGCTTTTTTATAATTCGGGATTTTTTCAATCATTTCTTTTGTGAATTGGTTCTGTTTAGCTAACCAATCGATAACTTTTGGATCCTCATAATTTTCTAACCATCTATAAGGATCTTTGAGTTCCACACCATGTAAAGTTTCAATAATCTCTTTCCTTTCAGATACAGGATACTTCAAAATTATTTCACCAATTCCCAGTTAATTTGCATAATTATAAGATGTAATACTTTTAAGGTTTATTTGAAACTTCACAGTTTAATGAATAAACTACAATTTATTCACTAGAATCAAATTGTATTAGTTGAAAGAAATTTCCAAGAAAGGAGCAAAGAACTGATAAATTTATATTTAACCTTTATCTATTTCAGATGGATTATTAAATTAGAATTGGTTGAGAGAGCAAAATGACATCAGCGAAACAAACTGTCGCTACAAAAATCTCTGAGGACATAAAATTACTTGTCGGATTGATAATCAATCCTATTGCTGGAGTTGGTGGCAGAATTGGTTTAAAGGGAAGTGACGATGCTAAAGAGATTTGGAAGAAATTAAAATCTGGAGAAGGGAAGAAAGTATCGCAAGATCGAACGAAAAGATTTCTTAAAATAATCTCAGATCTAAAAGAACAAATTCATTTTCTAACTTTTAGCGGTGAAATGGGAGAAGATGTTTTAAAAGAACTTGATTTTAATTTTGAAATTGTCGGAAAGAGTAAGGAAGTTAAACCAACTCGAGAAGATACCAAAAAAGCAGCAAAAGAATTTCTTGAGAGAGGAGTAAAATTAATTGTATTTATTGGTGGAGATGGAACAGCATGTGATATCTTTGATGCTGTGCAAGAAAAAGTACCACTTTTAGCTGTTCCCAGTGGGGTAAAAATGCATTCTGCTTGTTTTGCATTAAATCCTGAGATAGCAGGTATGATCTTGAAGCAATTTCATAGCGGAGAATTGAATCTTACACAATCAGAAGTTATGGATATTGATGAAGAAGCATTTCGTGCAGGACGACTAAGTGCTGAATTAAGAGGAATGGTTACAATACCATATTTGCGAGCTGCTTTTCAAGGTGGGAAAATGTCTTCGCCCTCATCTTTCGATGAAAAGCATGATCAGATGGTTATTGCTGAAAGAGTTAATGATGACATGGTTAGAGATACTTTGTATCTATTAGGGTCAGGATCAACATGCAAAGCGGTTGCAGATTATCTTAAATTAGAAAAAACATTGTTGGGAGTAGATGCAATTTATAATCGCAAGTTAATTGCATTAGATCTAAATGAAAAGCAAATGTTAGAATTATTAGAACAATATCCAAAATCAAAAATTATTGTTACAGTTATTGGTAACCAAGGTTTTGTTTTTGGTCGAGGAAACCAGCAAATTTCACCCATGGTTATCAAGAAAGTTGGTATTGACAATATTATTCTTATTGCGACTGTAAGTAAGCTTGAGAAGACAGAGAAATTAAGAGTTGATACTGGTGACTTGGAACTTGACAAGAAACTTCAGGGATTCATTAGAGTCGTAACTAGTTATCATGAAGATTTATTGATGAGAATTGAAGAATAAAAAAAATAAAGGAATGAGAAGTGAACTACTTCTCTTCATCTTTCTGTTTCAACATTCGCCAAGTAAGAATTGGTTCTTTCGCGGCTAAAACTTCATCAATCCGACCAACGGGAGTGTTTTGTGGAGCACTAAGAACGATT
>DAOVPS010000145.1:0-8596 GCA_030629105.1 Candidatus Heimdallarchaeota archaeon | reverse complement strand
TATAAAGACATAACTATAGAATCCCAATGTTATTACTGTTGTAGAAATAACTAGTGTATAATTCACTGAAAATAAAGGAATACCTACAAGATCAGTGCTTTTGACTTGGATATAGAAGTCTCCATTTTTCTTAACAGAATATTCAACCACTTCAAATGAATTTGAGGATTCACTACTTACAAGTATTTCATCAATTCCAGCAGGACCTTTAGTAACTAAGAATAATTCTAAATCAGTTATTGAATTATCAAAGTTAATTGCAATATGTACATTTTGGTTTTTAACCAATTCAATCTTAAAGAAATCTATATCAGAGTAAACCAAAGAGTAAGTTTTGTTATTTGGATCAAGTGTTATTGCATCTTCAATTACATCATTATCTTCATAGATATCATCTGGTCTATCATCAGGAATCATTGTTATACTGAAATTATAATTAGGTGAAAAAGTACTACTATCAGATACATAAATTTCGATAATAAAGTCTCCATTCATTATGAAGCTGGTAAAACTTAACGTTTGTGGACTCTCTACACCATCTGCACCAAAAACAAATCTACCTTCTGAATCCAAAAGAGCTAAATGCAATCCAACATCTGGCCAAATGAAAGTAACATTTAACTTTAGCGTTTCATATCTTTGCAATGTAATTTTGAAATAATCATCATCATTTGCTACAAGAGTATAAGTATTGTTAACTGCGATTGTTTTTGCAGCTTCGAAATAATCATTCTCCTCAAATTCATCGTCAATACCTATGTTGTGTGTTGGAATTGTTATAATAGACCAATTATTTTCATGAGTTTCATTAAGAGGATGATAATCAAAATTACCACTTGTTCCATCTAGAGAATAATTACCAGTTCCTGACCAATCGCTCCAGAAATTCCCTTCTAATACTGCTTCTTCTTCCCAGATATTATCGAGTCCATTATCTTTTCCTTGAGATCCTGTATCTGTATTGTTAATTAAATTGTTATGATGAATAATATTTTCTTTACAATCAGTTGTATGAACGTTAATACTATAATTTGTACAATTCTCGATATGATTATAACTCAAAATATTCAATGATGCAGTTTTTAATCGTATTCCATCTTGACCAGTATTATTTAGAATTGTATTTCCCATTACAATATTATAGTTACTTTTTTCTAATTCAATTGAGCTAGTTTGTTGACATTCAATAATGGTATTGTTGATAAGATAATTTATGTTTGAATTTAATAATACAATGCCTGATTCACAATTTTCTATTGTGTTATTGATTATCTGTGAATGATGCAAACTATAAGCTCGAATACCATACGAGTATGAAGGAATATAGGTCCCAACACCAAAGAAATAATTGTTTTTTATTAACGAATTATAGTTTTTCCATAAATCAATGCCCATACAATTACCATAACCTGTATTATTAATAACAGTTAAACCACTTAAGCCAAAAAGTTCCATTGCTCGAATATTATTAACAAAGGTATTATTAATTAGAGTGGCGGTGCCATTTGCATTATCACTTAAACTAATTCCAGTTTCACCAGTTTCAAAATAGCAATTTCTGATTATGAAATATTTAGTAGTATCATAAATCACAATCCCTTTATATAGATGAGTGATATTTAGATTTTCAATTATGTATGGATTGGTTTTTGTTCCATCACCGAGAAATGAATAAAGATCAAAATCAAAATCATCAAGTATTGTTATTGGATTGTGTACAATATAACCATTAGAGATTAACTCTCTCGTATCAGGTAAATTTTCCTGACCTGACATAATATTTTGATTGGCCATAGATAGACTTCCATAACTTAAGAAAAGTACAATAATTAACAAAACTGAGTAATTAGCTCTAGAATTCATATTATCCCCATGTAAATGGGGATTATGGAATTAAAAAGAATTCTATTTTATATTTTATTTCTTTTTTACTAAATAATTTATTAGAGTGGATAAAATTTGAAGATCTTGCTATAAATCAACCAACCCTTATCATCCTTCAACAGATTCAGGAATTGTGTTTCTCCAAAGACTTCTTGGTCTACTTTGTATTTTACATCTACTCTTACAATTGCACATCCTTTGAAGACATCTAGTGAGACAATTTCAAAATCAATAGCCCATTTGGTTTTATCACCATTTAATTTCTTCATGTAATACTCTTCAAATTCTTCCCAACCATCCATGTCGACTATTTTTTCTGTGGAGATAATCTTTGCATCCTTATGCCAAGTTGAGAGAATCTTCTTTGCGTTAATTTCCTTGTTCCCTTCAAAATATGTTACGAGCAATTTCTTTATTTCTTCTATTTCTTGAACATTCATTTTAATCACTTCTTCTCTACTTGTTCTTGTATCATTTCATTTGTATTATTCTGCTAATTAAAACATTAATGTGGGTCTTGTTTCAAGAGGTCTTTAATTCCGATTACTAAATTATATATGTGTTAAAGAACTAAAATAAGTAATCCAGAATCGTGTGGGCATTAACTTGACTGAGAACAGTGAGTATTCAACGGAAATAGAAGATAAGGAATTACTCACAAAACTACAAGAATCAACCGTATTCAATTTCAAGTTAAAATTCAATCAAAAGAAATTCTTGCGCCAAGGCTTTTTGCTAGCTTTTCTTTCCATGCTCCTTGGTGGAGGAGTTGGAGCTTTAATTGATTTAATCTATTGGAAAACTACCATAACAAATGAATATACTATTTTAGGGATAGGTTCAGGTATAGGAGCGATTTCTGGCCTCATTCTTGGCGGTTTACTATTATTAGCTTTGAAGTCCCGATTCGTAGAGGACTTTGGTTCAGGTTATGGTTTAGGAATTGGTACAAATATCTTCATTGGAGCAATAATTGGTCTCTTTCTTGGAACAGCTGTTGGGTCACTTTTCGGTTTAATCTTGAAAGCTGTGGAATATGCAACTGGGTCAACTTTAAGCTATCCTGTTTTTGGTATGCTGATTTGGATTACTCTAGGATTAAACATCGGAGCAGTTATTGGTTTGTTAGCAAGTTTTGGTCTCTTAGAAATAGTCATTAGCGGATTAATTTCAGGAGTTATTATTAGTGCTATTGGTATGTTTATGTTATTTGGAACTGATTTACTTGTTTTGTATGGAACCATTGGTGGACTTGTCTCAGGAGGTTTAATCGGTTTACTTGTGAAATATAGCATTTATGCAAGTGTGGGTCGTAAAACCTTTTATTCCAGGAGAACTTTTCAACCCAAAGAAAGCACCACTTTACTAACACAAACGCAAGCACAAAACTGCTGTTCTGGTTGTGATTGTGGGAGTTGTTACATGGGTAATTGTGGAAGCTGTATGGATTGCACTGCATGTGGTACCGAAGCATGTGCCTTTCTATCTGTGTTTGCAGTAGTTCTCATTCCAATAATCATTTTAATAGCTGTTCTCACTTGGACTTCAAGAAAAGCAAGCATAAGACTTGGTGGTGTTATGAGAAGAGGAGCTTTAACTGCAATAGGTTCAAGTTTCTCTATTTTCCTAATAATAGGATCAAATGTTGGTTTAACAGAAGCATATCATAACATGCTACTTGAGCAAAACATCTTGATGGGTGCAAGTGTTGGATTATTTTTTGGTTTACTGGTTTTTGCTGCTTTAAGATTATCCATTAAGATGAGTGCTATTGAAATCACTCCGGAGAAAATAACCTGGAAAGATAGGCATACCAATGGAACTGTCAGATTTGAGGACATAGTGGAGTTCTCATTTGAAAAAGAACAAAGAAGCACAGAAATTCCAGTAAAAAGCTTGGAAGATTATTTCATCTTAACAGATGATTTTGGTGAAACTGATAGAATAGTGATAAACTGTTGGGAAACACCAGAAAATATCTTCTCTACGGATTTCCTAGAATCAATCCTTACTTATTATATTAATAAAGTTCGAGAACAAAAACAAGCCCAAATAAATACTAAAACACTTGATGATGATTTCTCGGAGAATAGTGTTTCAGATTCTGAAGTGTAATTATTGCAAAAATAAAATGAAAAGAGGGAGTGAGTGTAACTCAACTAATCCTCTATTTTTTTCGGTAACCGAGCCATTCCATCCATAATTTTGCCATTAAGAATCATATCGTTGACTTGCAAACCAGAAAGCAATGAACCAAAAACTCCATGAACAAACCTTGGTTGGAATAATCCCTTAATTGGGGTTCTCATTTTCAAACGGCTTCTGCCAAAATTTGTGGTATAAGGTGCCATGTCATAAATAGATCCTGTCGGGGAACCGGAATACCGAGCATAAGTTGCTGGTGTTGAAATATCTCTTACTACAATGTGTTTTCGGAGATTAGGGATAAGGTACTTTTCAACCTTCTCTACGGCATAATCTGCCCATTTCTCTTTCTTCTCTTTATACTTCTTGGGGTCGCTTTCCCGTAACTCACTCCAATCACCTAATGCCATTGGTACAACTCTAATGGTGATATTTGGTTTACCACCTGTTGTTAATGAAGGACAGATGACTCCGAAATGGAAAAGATTGTCTGAGAAGGCTATTTCGCCTTTCTCAAACCCATCAAAGAGCTTATCGAAAGTATTGCCACCGGTAGTAATTACATTATAACCGCAATCCAAACCAAGAGCAGCAAGATCGATTTTGTCATCTAACCCAAGACTAACATTCATTGATGAACACGACATTTTTACCTCTTCGACTTTCTGGGCATATTTTGCATCTATTGCTCGTATCTTATCTATACCAACCATTTCCTTCATGGCTACTTTTGGATCTACTGTAGTGATGACATAATCTGAAAGGATCTTCTCACCACTAGCAAGTTTTACGCCTTTGACTACTCCGTCCTCAACCAGGATTTTTTCTACTTTTGTTTTTGGGAGCACCTTTCCACCGAGTTCTAGGAATTTTTCTTCGAGCTTATTTGGAAATTGCTGGAATCCTTCGGTTGGTCTAAACGCACCATCTAACAGAGAATTCATAGCAGAAATGGTAATTAGTGCTGCAGCACGATCACCAGGAAGTGCACTAAATGCTGCAAAAACATCGAAAATTTCTATGACATCAGGTTCAGTTATTTTGAACTGAGCAAAGTAATCCTTAAATGTTTTAGAGCTATTCTTAATGATTTTAGGACAGGTGAATAGAAGTTTCAGAATATCTACAAATCCAGCTTCCATTTTTAATTTGAAGAGCTCAATATACATTGCTCTTGAGTAATCTAGGAACTTTTCAATTTCCTTAGCATTCTTTGGATACTCGGTCATCAATTTCTTTTTAAAAGTGTTAAAACCTGAGGGTAATTCTATCTTCTTCACTTTCTCAGTTTTAGGATCAACAATAAACAATCGTGAGTAATAACCCATGAATTTCTTCATTTCAATATCTACCTTGAGATACTCAAGAATTTCAGAGATGTTTGGGATCATTTGGCAGGTGTCAAAAAGATATCCTTTGCGTTCAAAGGATGTGACATATCCACCTGTTTTTGGTTCCTTCTCAATTAGAAGCACTGGGTCCTTACTTGTGTCATGGTTGAGAGCCCAGGTAAGAGCGGAACTCAATCCTGAAATTCCTCCTCCAATAACAATTAGGCCCATTTTTTCTTTTGGTATTTGCTGTGCCATTATAATCACTTTTTAGTTTCCACTACCTAATCTTGCATCTTTAATAAATTACCTTATTTTTACGGATTTTGCAACCAAAAAATCAAGGTTTATTGAAAAGGTCAAATCTTGAGTAATGCCCACTGATATCTAGGTTTTGTCGTTCTTCAACTACAAGCAAAGGATCAATATTTGCATAGAGAATGCCTTCTTCCTCAACCAGTGGTCCGGCAACTATTTCTCCTTTAGGATTTACTATCATTGATCCACCGTTTTGCCAGAATCCTTTATGTTCTTCCATCACTTTTTTCATCGGAAATTCGGATTCATCTAAATGTGAGAAATCAGATGGTTTTAGCATTCCTGAAACAGAGGCCACCCAGGATCGTCCTTCAAGAGCGATAAATCGAGTAATATCTTTTGTTAAACTTGATCCACCTGGCCAAGCAGCTATGTGAAGCATTTCCTCTTGGATGTGCAAAGCAGCACGAGCTAAGGGGAGCCAATTCTCCCAGCAATTCAATCCTCCAACTTTTACATCTTTTAGTTGATAGGTTTTCATACCCTGTCGATCACCATCTGCCCATACTAATCGTTCCTCGTAAGTAGGCTTAATTTTTCGATGGCGTCCTAATATTTCCCCATTTTTTCCTATGGTTAGCAAAGTACAATAAATTGATCCACTAAATTTCTCAGCAATTCCACCCATGAACATTAACTTGTGTTTTTTAGCAACAGATTTCATATCTTCAATGATCTTGCTTTCTCCTAGGTGAAGAGCTTCTTGCCAATACTTTGAATATGCTTTTTTCTGCTGAGGATTGTTGAATTTAGCCCCACCTGAAGGAGATATCCATTGTGGATACCCCGGAATCAAAGTTTCTCCCCATGTTACTAATTCTGCACCATTTGATTTTGCTTCAATTATTCTTTCTTTTAATTTCTCCCAAGTTTTTTTCGCATCAAGAAAAACAGGTGCAATTTGTATACAAGCTAGACGAATCATAGCTAAAGAAAAAGTAAGAACTAGTAAAAAGCTTTCGTATTTCAAATTAATAAAAAAACATCAAGCTACTTTATTTTCTTTTGAATAACTTCTCGTATTCTGTTTTAAGCATCCCAAAATAGAGTAAACCAAAACGACGATTACCTTCTTTATTCGATTCCCTGAAATGACCTTCTTTGACAAATTTGAGTCTTTCAGCTAACTTGTAACTACGCTCATTAGTATCTCGTGTGATTAAAATGACTTTGTGAGCTTTTAATTCTGCAAAAATAAATTCAATAGATCGTTTCACAGCTTCAGTAGCGAGTCCTTTACTAGTATATCCTTGGTCAAGATAGTAACCAACTTCAAAGGAAGGTACTTCCCATTTTTTGGGTTCAATCCAAATATTACCAATGAATTCGTTTGTTTTCTTCGACCATACACCCATAACAAACCTATTTCGAGCATCCCAATCTGCAGATAATGATTTCACTCGAGTTTCTGCATCCTCTAGTGATTTCACATCTGTAGCTTCATCAACATGATCTTTGAGAAAGGTTCTATTATCATTTCTTTCAAGTAATGCGAATAACTCTTTCCCATCTCCTTTTTCATACTTCCTGATTATTAATCGGTCAGATTCAATTTGCGTAGATGGTTCTATTTGTAATTTCTGTTTTTTATTACTCATACTAATCACAAATTATGTTTCCTTTATTAATTTTAGTCATAGAAATTCCGAAAAGTAAATGAATTCAATGGATATATGTTATTTGTATTTTTGGGGTGGGTTAAACCTTGAGAAAATCAAAAATTATAATTCCAATAATTATAGCAGTCTTAATTCTAAGTACAACAGTTGTACAAGGGGATTATCAAGTAACTGTTGGTCAAACTTTTACTTATAATGTGAATACTTCAAACTGGAGTATTAAACTGGGCTCCAATAGTGGTTCCGCATCAAAATGTAGAATTTTCTTGGATTCCTATGATGAAGGAACAAGCTTCACAGTTAAAGTAACAGACGTTGTTCCAGCAGATAGTGTTTCATGGAATTTAACTGTGGGATCGACAGATTATGAATGGCAAAATAACGATTCTGATTTAATGCAAATAAAATTATTACTCTTCAAGATACTTCCGTACGCAGTAAGTTTTGCAAATACTTGGGCACAAGAAGCAGTAGATTTAGGACCAACTGTACAATTCTTTTTCTTCTTTGATATAACAGATGATGTTATTTTTGATCATTTTAGGTTTTTAGCGAATTCAACATTTTGGTCTTTATTAGTAGCTTCTGATACTAGATTATCCTTTACTCAAGCAGATGGTAATTTTGATGAATCCGGTGTAGTTGCGGTATTTGACTGGATTTTTGAAGGAACAATTACCTATGCAACTCCTTACAATTTTGAAATAGAAGGTGTTGAGCGATTAAAAATTGCTTTTGATACATCAACAGGTGTTATGCAAGGATATCGACTTGAGCTGGATCACAAAGGTGTCATTGAAGGGCAAAATTTTGAAATGAAACTGAATCAAGAAGTAACAATTAATGGCTATACTCTCCCAGCTTTTTACTACGATAAACCTGCAGGACTACCTGGATTCGAATGGTATCTTTCAATTACAGCCTTTAGTGCAATCATAATTGTCTCAGTAATAATTAAGAAGAAAAGTAAATAGTTGAAACTAAGGCATGGATAATTTCCATGTTTCTTCTTCCTTTTTTCACCGAAAACTAAATGAATTCTTAGGTTTATTGTAATTAAAAACGGGGTGGGTGTTTTTTGAAACACTTAAAGAAATCAATAATGATAATTTTAATACTATTTTCAATTGTTTTTATTAAGCCATTAAGAACAGAGATGAAACAGCTCGATGAAGTAAAAGATGTCCTTCTTCCAGATGCAATGGGTGTTTATCTGAAGTGGAGTTACGTAACGACAGATAATATTCTCAGCTCGCCAATATTTGCTGATCTCGACAAAGATGGTTATCCAGAAGTGCT
>DAOVPS010000085.1:0-13036 GCA_030629105.1 Candidatus Heimdallarchaeota archaeon | reverse complement strand
GGGCAAGTTGGCATGCATGTTGTAGAGCATATTCTAGCAGATAAAAAGCTAGGTATTTCAAATCCATCTGATGTTATTTGTCTTGTAAGGAACCCAAAGAAAGCTGATAGATTGAAACAATTAGGAGTCACTATAATAAAAGGCGATTTACAAGATAGTGATACTATAACTGACGTGATGGCAAACGGCATAGATTTTGTATTCCATGTAGCAGCAAACATTCTTTTGAATCAAACATATGAACAAATGTACGGTCCTAATGTTTTAGGGACAAGAATTATGCTTGATGCTTTTGTTAAATCAGAATCGAAATGCTTCATTTATACAAGCTCTATTGCTGTGTATCAAGCATTCAATGGAAAAAAACGATACTATGATTTGGATGAAAATAGTCCTTTAGGCGAACTCAAGGGAGAACCTTATCAAGTAACGAAGCGAATAGCTGAGAATCTTGTTAGAGATTACGCCAAAAAGAATCCAAATAAAACAATTATTATTACTAGATTAGGTCCAATAATTGGAGCTGGTGATAGACAAACAATACCTTCTATGGTACAAGTAATGAAATATAGACTACTTCCAAAGCTCATTAATCGTGGAAAGCATTTATTTGCAATTACTTCTGCTCGTGATGTAGCAAGAGGACAAGTATTCTTAGCTGAGTATACTGAGGATATATCAGGGGAAATCTACAACATTGCTCATGAGCCTATCTCTTATCGTAGAATTATGAATGTCATTGCTGACCATTATCAAAGAATACCCCCGAAATTCTCAATCACTTATTGGTTCTTCAAATCTCTTTTACCTTTACTTCGTGTTTTGCATAAGATTTTTCCAAAGATAAAACTAATTAAAACTGCTCTTTCTCCAATAACGATTAAATACGTAGGAAAAACTTACATCTACAATTCTACAAAATTGAAAAATCTTGGATTTAAATATCTAGTAACTCCTGAAGAAGCAGTCATTGATAGTCTTATATATCTTGACCCTGAGAAAAAAATGTTAAAACCAAGTTGGCGATTTAAACGAAAACTTAAACAAAATTAATGAAATGAATTAGTTTAATGATTAATTAGAGGATTATAATTTGATTAAATGTGTAAGTTTTGATTTTGATAGGACAATATCACATGTTACGCCATTAACACATCATTTTGTTCCTAAACTACTTGCTCAGAAAGGGATAAATGTCTCAGTAGAAGAGTTTTTACAACACTCAATTTATTTGCGAAAAAATATGCCTGAGCATTTAGTAGATAGGTTTAGCAAATATGGAACACTTCCAAAAGAAGAAAGAGAACAATTTCTCAAGGAATATAATCGTGCTAGAGTAGATATGATTGATTTAACATATTCCGGAGATGATTTGGAAGAATTAAAAAATTGGTTAGTGGATCAGATTTATTCAACGCAAAAGAAAATTCTCTATGATGATGTTGTTGAGACAATAAATAGATTGAAACAACTGGGTAAGATGGTCTATATTTTATCTGGCAATCATTCAGATGGAATAACTGAATTGTTAGACCAAGCAGGTATTCTTGATTCTTTTGAAGAAATCATAACCGTTGACAAATATTTTACCGAAAAAACTGATAATTATCAGGTTTTATTAGATTTGTCAAAATTAAAACCAGAAGAAATACTGCATATTGGGGATGATGTAATGGGTGATGGTTTTGGACCTATGAAACACAACATAAATGTACTAATAATCAGAAGAGAAAAGCAAATGGTTGCTTTTGAAGATCCGGATAATAATTTCAAAACGATTACCACTTTACAAGAATTATTCAACTTTCTCTGATAAACCACTTGTTCATTTATTGTGTATGGGATGAATTTAGGTGTAATCCTAATGCTTCTTCATCTAAACCCCAAGCTATACCCATAAGTTGTGTGAGATAATAAACTGGAAGTTTAACTTCTTTCTTAATTATCTGTGAGATAACAGCTTGTTTTGTCTCATATTGACTTTGGCAGAACGGACAAATAGTTGCCATTCCTTCATAACCCATCTCCATGAGTTCAGTAAGTTTGTTACCAGTCATTCTAAATGGCATATCATGTTCTGATATGATGCCACCTGCTCCACAGCACTCATGAAGAGTAGGATATGCTTCAGTTTCTAATCCAATATCTTTCATAATAGCCATCATTTTTTCTAAACGAGGGATTCCATCAATTAGTTCTTCGCCACGTTCTTCCTCACCATGACAACCTAAATGTACAGCAATTTTCTTTTTCGAGAATTCCTTAGTTACTTTTGCTTTTATTTCCTCTCGAGCTTCGTAAAAGACATCTACGAGATGAACAATCCTTAGTTTTCCTTTAAATGTCAGACCTTCTTTGGCTAATTGCTTGTTTATCTTCTTGCGTAAACCCGAATCCACAAGTAATTCTGCTCTTGCTTCATTGAAAGATAAAAAGCAACCATTGCATATGGGAATAAGATTTCTCTTTTCTTTTTCAGCTACAGCCATATTCCTAGCTGCAAGATAAAGCCATGCAGTCTTATCTAATGATATAAATGGAAAACCACAGCAATTGAATTCTTCTTGTACTTCAATTGGTAGGTTTAGTTCTTTTATAATTGTTCGAACAGATAACTCAAAGGCATATTGGGAAGTAGGTACTTTGCACCCTAAGTAAAGATAGGCTTTGTCCATGGTTATTCCTCCGCAGTTCCTGCTTCGACTTTCTCGCCTTCACATCCGGTATCGAAAAAACCAAGCTCAGTCAAGGCTTCCGTTATAGCCTTCGTATTAACTTTCGGAAGAGGTGGTAATCCTATCTCTTCTCGATTATATTCATCAAAATCTTCGGTTATGATAATTTCTTCCTTAGAAGATAAGCCTGTTTCTCTAAGAAGTCTGCTTAAAACCTCGAATCCTTTTGGAACATGTTCTTTTGCACATTTGTAGCTTTCATTTTTAAGCTCTGTTACAATTAGAAGGGGAGAGACATTTTGTGGGCAGCGACGCTCACATCTTTTGCATAAAACACAATACCACATATTTTCTTCATTCAGTAATTCTTCCCTATCCACTTTTGATCGGGCAACAATTACATGTGGTTTGAAAGAAGGATCATAGACAGCAGCTGGACACCCACTAGTACATTTAGCACAAATATAACACGCAGTTTCATCGAATATCATTTAACTTCCTCCTCAGTCGCTAGATTAGCAGCGATAAGGTACTTGCTTAGATTGACATAATCCTCACCAACAAGATCACGTCTGCAAACAGGACATAACTTCACAATTTTTGAATCAATTAACTCAAACTCATCTTTAATTTCTTCAAGTATACCAACTGTTGCATAAATTACTCCACATTTTGAGCATGGAACAAGTTGTTTTCCAGCAAATTGCTTTTTCTCTTTAACTAGAAATGGTTTGAGATGAATTTCTTTCTTCACGATAATAGCATCTGTTGGACATGCTCGAATACAAGCCTCGCATCCAGTGCACAAATGATGTTCATAAAACATTTTACGATGCTTTTTAGTTTCTTTTGCTGTAATTGCATCTGTTTCACAGAGAAGTGCACAACTACCACAAGAAACGCATTTGTCATCATCTACTGTAATCATACCAAATCCTTCTCTAGGAATTGGTTTCTCATCTACTTTGTCAATAGTACCAAGAGCTTCTACATAAGCATTGAGAATCTCGAGTAATCTTTCTCTTTTATCCTCACTCTTTACTTTATCTTTGATATCAGGAAGATCTGGAAGAGACAAAACATCTTTTACAAACGCACTCGTTGAGTTTGAAAACGCTTCAGGCATACCCGCTGAATTGTAATAACTAGTAACGTATTTCGGATTAATTCCAATTCCTTTTAGTAATTTCTTAAGGAAATTAATGCTTTCTTCTGCATGGACATTCCCATCACCATAATGACATTGATCTGGGAGACATCCGGAAACAAAAACACCTTTTGCTCCTTGAATTAATCCTTCAAGAACCCAAAATGGATCTGTAGAACCACTACAAGGTGTTCGAATTATTCGAGTATTGATGGGATATTTCATCCCTGATTGTCCGGCTAAATCTGCAGCTGCATAAGCACATTCGTTGCAACAGAAACCAATAATTCTTTCTTTTTCCTTCTTCATGATTCTTCTACCTCAAGGTCTTTCTCAGTCATCCCCTTTATTTGTGGGACAATCTGAATAGTTCGATAATGTGGTAACTGCATTGAACCGGTTGGACAAACTGTTGTACAAGTTCCGCATTTCTTACAAACCGTAGGATTAACCCAAGCTACTCGTTTAATTACTCCCTTTAATTCAATAGCATCAAAAGGACATACCTCTACACATGCTCCACACCCAACGCAAGTCTCTTCAGTAACTTGAGCAGCATTATTTGCAAGAGTTATTTTCCCTGTCATTAATCTACTTGCAGCAGAGCTAGCAGCTGCTTTTGCTTCACTAACAGAAGCAGTAATAGTTTTTGGACTACTCGCACATCCTGCAATATATACTCCTGCAGCTTTAGTATCAACAGGCTCTAATTTAGGATGCAATTCCTTGTAGTAATCAACCATTTTTCCTTCACTAGATGAAGGATCTACTCCGAAAATTAGTCTAATATCGCCTGCTTCCTTAACTGGTCTCATCCCAACTTGTAAGGAAACCATGTCTACCTCTATATTCTCCAATTTTTCAATTGCAGAATCATAGACTTTAATTCCTAGTTGACCATTAGGTAGCACATCAATTTGGCTAGGTTTCCCACGAACAAATCTGACACCTAGTTGTCGTATTCTTTTATAATATTCTTCGTAACCTTTCCCAACAGTTCTCATATCTGAGTAGCAAATGTAGACTTTTGTGTTAGGGTGTTGTTTCAATGTCAAATAGGCATGTTTTAAGCTTGCCATGCAACCAATATTACAACAGTAACCAGCAATATCATCTCTAGAACCCACGCATTGGATAAAAGCTACTGATTTTGGTGCCTTCTTAGTACTTGGTTTTATTAGCTTACCTTCAGTGGGTCCGGAAACATTAAACATAAAACCAAATTCTGAATTTGTCAATATATTGGGACTATTTCCGTAATTGAATTCTTCAATAATTGATGGATCAAAATCCTCAAAACCAGTTGCAAGGATTATTGCCCCAAAATTCATTGTAAGGTTTTTTGGTTCTTGACTAAAATTAATCGCACCACTAGGGCAGTTCTTCTCACATCTTCTACAAACATCTCTGCCTTTCTCACGGTTCTTTAAGTAAAGACAATAATCTTGGTCAATTACAACTGCTTTTGGAATGGATTGAACAAAAGGAAAGAATACTGCATTGGTCGTTCCTATACCGTGGAAATACTTGTTTGGTCTTTTTTTGACTGGGCAGTGCCCAATACAAGTGTAACACGATCGACATTTGTCAATGTCAACAAAGCGAGGATGTTGGATAAGTCCAACCTCAAAATTCCCGCCATTTCTTTCAGAGCTGACAACCTCAGTTTGAGTCATAACAGTAATATTTGGATGTGAATAAGCATCATTCATTTTAGGGGATAATATACATGCTGAACAGTCATTTGTTGGAAATGTTTTATCCAGTTTTGCCATGTACCCTCCAATAGTTGCATCTTTATCTATCAATACAACTTCTATGTCTTTTTCAGCTAGATCTAATGCTGCTTGTATTCCTGCTACTCCTGCACCTACTACTAGAGCTCTTTTCTCTACGGTATATTCAGTGGAATCAATTGCTTCAAGATTAGCAGCACGCTCAATAGCTCCATTGACGAGATCTAGAGCTTTCATCGTAGCCAGTTCCATATCGGAATGGATCCATGAATTTTGTTCTCGTAAATTAACAAACTCAAGATAAAATGGATTTAATTGACTCTTCTCTAATACTCTTCTGAATGTTTTTTCGTGGAGTTTTGGTGTGCAAGCACCAACTACTACTCTGTCAATGCCTGTGTCCTTAATAATTTGAGCAATGAGTTCTTGACCTGATTTACTGCACATAAACATGTAATCTGTAGAAAAAGTGACGAGCGGATTCTTTTTTACTTCATCTGCAACTTTTTTGACATCAACGGTTCCTGCAATGTTTTTTCCACAATGACAAATGAATACTCCTATCTTCATATTTTTTTCACCGGTCCTCTTTTTCTAATGACTACCTTCCTCTATTATATTAACAAAACAAATCAGATCCTCACCGAGATTCAACACTCTTTGTGCTTGGAGTTTGACTTTCTTCATAGCTTCGCTAGGAACATCAACAACTTGTAATGCTTTCTCTTTACATGCTGCAACACAGAGTGGTCCTTCTTCTTTTTCTTCGCACATCTGGCATTTCACAGCTTTGGATTCTAGAAAATACATGCCACCATATGGACATGCTGCGAGACAGAATTGACACCCAACACACAATTCGGGGTTAACTTTTACAATTCCTTTCTCTTTAGTAATTGCTTCTGTTTTACAAACATTCATACAATAAGGAGATTCACACTGATGACAACTAACAATGATTCTAGATGGTGTTAATGTCAGTAATGCAATACCATACTCTTTCTTACATGCTTGAATACAATCTGTGCAATCATCTTTGCATCTATCTGGGTAGAATACTAAACCTCTAGTCATATCAAAAGATCCCCTGAATGTCCTTAATTTGTTCATAAGTGAATACCGGTCCATCTTTACAAACCAAGTATTTTCCATATGCGCAGTTCCCACATTTTCCGTAACCGCAAGTCATTCGATTTTCTAAGCTAACAATTATATCCTCTGGCTTAACTCCCAACTCTAAGCATTTCCTAACAACAAATTTCATCATTATTGCTGGTCCGACAGTTACTACTTTAGCATTTTCTGACACTTTTATTTTATCAAAGAGAGTTGTAACTACACCCACATTTCCTTTCCATTTATCATCACCCTTATCTACGGTTACTAACATTTTTGTCTTCGGATCTTTTTTCCACTTCTCAAACTTCTTTTTATATAATAAATCAGCGGGTGTTCTTGCTCCATACAAGATAATTTGATTTGGAAAATCATTCGCAAAAATGTATTGAATTAATGATCGTAAAGGTGGAAGACCTATTCCGCCAGCTACTATGATTATACTACTCGCTTTCTTTAGAGCATCCAAAGGGAACGGTTTTCCAAAAGGTCCTCTAATCCCCACCTTGCTGCCAACTTCAAGTTTATGCAATGCTTCTGTGACTGATCCAGCTTTTCGTATTGTAGACTGAAATTCTTTACCTGTTTTTGAGGAAAAAGCGAAAGGTGCTTCTCCCACACCAAAAATTGTTAGCATGAAGAATTGTCCCGGTAAATATATGAATGCTTCATCATCTGCTGAAAAAGTGTAAGTATTGACATCAACTGTTTCTTTTTCTATTTTAGTAATTGTACATATTATTGGCTTGCTGTGACTGGTAATTTTACTTCAGCTCCCTTCTTTGCTAAATAACTGAGGATTTTCTTAATATCAAAATGAGCCGGACACAATTTGTAACAACGACCACATCCAACACACCCTAAAACTCCATATTGTTCTGGAATGTTTTCAAACTTGTGACTATATCGTCTCCAGAATCTGCGGGAACGATTAGGCATTAAAGTATGGCCTCCTGCCATTAGATTGAACGATTCAAGAACACAAGCATCCCATACCCGGACCTTCGAGAAATTATTGCTATCTTTCTCTACATGAGCTTCTGTATAACAAGTACACGTTGGACAAGAATAATTACAGAAACCACAACCCAGACAACCAGATGCAATCTTTTCCCATTCTTCCTTTGATATATTTCGTATCTGATCTGGAGTAGGAATTGCAATTATTTCCTGATCTGGATTCTCCAGAGCTTCTTTTTTCATCTTGAGTACCTTTTCACCTAATCCTTTAGGGGCTTCCTTCAATCCAAGTTTCTGAATATATTTCTGACCTATTTCTGTCAATACTTCTACAAAATACTCTTTATCTTTGAGAGGTGTTAATTCTAAATCCCCAAGACCATTGTTGAGTAAACTTCCCCCAGTAGATAAACAGAAACCTCCATCACAAGATTTCAAGCAATTAACAACAGCAAATATGCCCTGTTCTCTAAGTATCTTGTACTGTGGGTCAGCGGGTTCCTCTAGCATAACTTTGTCAATATATTCAAGAGCGATTGCATCGCAAGGACGGATTAGAATTAGTTTTTCATCAATATCGAGATGTTCTTTGATTTTTAAAGACTTAATATTGTATGATAAAATTCTCTGTCTTTTAAAGACATACTGATTTTTCATCTCTAAATCAGGTGGAACTTCCAAATCTTTGATAATATAGGCTTTAACTGAAGACACAATTCTGCCAACTTTATGTTTATCTTGAGAATTTCTTAATTCAAGTTCTAAATATATTTTGGTATAATTGCTTAGAACCGAATTTAATTGTTTAGATTTATATTATGAACTCATTTTTTTTATTTCTAATATCGTGCTTGCCACTCTACCAATATTGTTAATGGATAAAATAATTAATATCATCAATATAATTAAAAAGGTAGAGTGACAAACGCACGTTCGACTTCATTCAAGTAAATTTTGGATGCAAAAATAATGACCTCTAAAATAATCTCTAGAGAAAAAATAAGCAATTTCGTTGATTTAATGATAAATGATTTTATTGTAATTGCGACAACAAATAAAAATAAAGTTCCAACTTTAATGGAAATCTCTAGCTTTGAAGAAGTTTTATTTGATACTGAATTACCTATGATCCCCCTGAAAAAACTCTTTCATCCAGCACAGCAGGATCTTTTCAGATTTAGCCGAACAAAAGGTGTTACTGACATTTACTTACTAAAAGCAACTAAGGATATTGAGACAAAAGTGGTTGTTTTTGGTGTTCGACCTTGCGATATTACAGGTAATAATGTATTAGATGAAATATTCAAAGAAAATTTCCGTGATGATTATTATCTAACTCTTCGAGCTAGAACATTAATTATTGGAATCAACTGCTTGAAACCTTGTTATGAAAATTGCTTTTGTGAATCAATGAATTCCAATGATCCAAAAAGTGGATATGATCTGATGTTAACTGAAATTGCTAAAAATCAATTTCTAGTTGTTTCTAATACCGATGGCGGAAAAAGAATAATGGAATTATATCCTGAACTCTTTGAGGATGCAACAGAAGAGCATTATGATAAATATATTCGAATATTGGAATTGAAAGATAATAATTTTAAAAAGGACATATTAGTCGAAGGGCTTCCAAGTGAATTAGAAGACAAATTTGAATCAAAGGCTTGGAGAAAATATACAAAAGACTGCCTCTTTTGCGGCTCTTGTACTTTTGTTTGTCCCACTTGTTATTGTTATAATGTCAAAGATAAAATTGAGATAGATTTAGAGCATGGAATAAGAATCCGAGAGTGGGATTCATGCTACTATCCTGAATTTGCAAAAGTAGCTGGAGGTCATGATTTTAGACATGAAAAAGAAAGACGTTTCAGATATCGCTATCTACACAAATTCATTGACATTCCTAGAAGATACAATGTGGAAGGGTGTGTTGGATGCGGTCGGTGTATAACTTACTGTCCGGCAGATATTGATGTTAGAGATGTTTTAGAAGATGTGAGGGGTGAATCCTAAATGAGAGCGATAATGGCACATGATAAAGGATATATTGCACCACATGAAGCAAAGATCATAAAAATTAGAGAATTAACAGATACAACCAAACTTTTTGAGTTAAAATTTGTAGAAGAGCACTTGAATCCTCTCTTCCAAAACAATCCCGGTCAATTTGTTGAATTATCTGTTTATGGAATTGGTGAAGTTCCAATTAGTATCACTTCTCCTCCGACAAAACGCGGTTCATTTGAGCTTGGTATAAGAAATGTTGGAAATGTTACAAACGCAATGCATAAGCTGAAAAAAGGAGATATTGTTGGAATAAGGGGTCCGTTCGGTAATCATTTTCCAGTTGAAGAATACAAAGGTAAAGATTTACTATTTGTTACCGGTGGATTAGGTTATCTTCCGCTAAGATCAGCTTTCAGGTTTGCATTACACAATCGTGATGATTATGGCAAAATCTACATTCTTTATGGTGATAGGTGTCCTGCTGATGTTCTCTTTCCAGAAGAAAATGAAGAATATGAAAAGCGTGAGGATATCGAATTCCTAAGTACTGTAGATCGTGATGATGAAATGTGCTGGGGTGGGAATGTCGGCGTAGTAACTTCACTTTTCCCAAGTATTGCTGAAAAATTAGATCCCAAAAATACCGTCGCAATGATTTGTGGTCCACCAATTATGTATAAATTCGTAAACATAGAACTTGAGAAATTAGGATTAGATAGTGACCATATTTTTCTTTCTCTTGAGCGAAAAATGAAATGCGGAGTAGGCAAATGCTGTCACTGTGGAATTGGTGATAAATTTGTCTGTCTCGATGGTCCAGTCTTTACTTTAAGACAAATAAGAACACTACCGGAGGCTTTAATGTAGTGTCTAAACCACAAATTGGCATTGTTGGTTTCACGGGTTGTGCAGGTTGTCAACTCAGTATTCTTGATTTAGAAGATGAGCTTTTAGATTTATTGAATCTAGTTGATATTATTGATTTTAGAATGGCAATGACCGGTAATAAAGAAGGTCCATATGACATATTATTTGTTGAAGGCAGTATTGTAAATGACAAACAAGAAGAAGAATTAAAGGAACTCAGGAAAAAAGCAAAAGTTCTTGTCGCAATAGGATCCTGTGCTTGTTTTGGTGGAGTACAAGCAATAAGGAATTATTACGATGATAAGAAAATAAGAGAAGCTGCTTATGGTGAAGAAGGAGCTAAAAACTTCCCAGTATTTCAAGTTAAACCATTAAACAAAGTTGTTAATGTGGATCACTATATTTTAGAATGCCCTGTAAACAAATATGAATTCCTTGATTTCGTCAAATATGTTTTGATTGGAGGAAAACCAAAACTTCCCAACCTACCTGTATGTCATCAATGTAAAGCATTAGAAAATCGTTGTATTTTCTTAGAAGATAATGTCATTTGTATGGGTCCAGTCATCCAAGCTGGGTGTGGTGCATTATGTCCAAGTCATGGTTTACCTTGCGATGGGTGTCGTGGTTCTACATTAGAAGCAGCATATCAGCAACAGGTTGATTTAATGATTAAAAAAGGAGCATCTGTTCAAGATGTATCTAGATTTCTGCTGAAATATAATGGCGAAGATTCACAAGTGAGGGATTTTCTCTTGAAAGCTTGGCTGGAGCAAGATAAAAACCTCAAGTACGGAGAGGAAGAAGAGAAATAGGTGTGATTAAAGATGACTGTTAAGAAATTCCATCTAGAGCATATCTGCAGAGTAGAAGGGCATGGTAATCTCTTAGTTGAAATTGAAGGTAACAAATCCAAAAACGTTGAAATGCAAATTGTAGAAGGAACACGATTCTTTGAAGGAATTGCTGTTGGCAGAAAATATGATGAGGCTATTAACATCATGTCAAGAATTTGTGCAATTTGCAGTACTTCTCATCAGCTATCTGCTGTGGAAGCATTGGAACGATCTGTGAGAATAGTTCCAAGTGATCAAGTCTATGATTTTAGAGTGTTACTAGACCATGGTGAAAATCTCCAATCACATATTTTACACGTTGGTATGCTTGCTTTACCAGACTTCTTAGGTTATGATGGAGCAATACAGATGGTTCCTAAATATCCAAATGAAGTCAAATTGATTCTTCGAATGAAGCGGATTGCTAACGATTTGCAGACACTAATTGGTGGACGTGAAATTCATCCAGTGAACATTCGTCCTGGTGGATTCGGTAAATACCCCACGACAAGGCAACTCGAAGAAATGAAAGGTAAACTCATTGAATTTAAGAAAGGCGCTCAAACCATAGCTGATCTTTATGCGAATTTAGATATCCCCCAATTTAAGAACAAAACTGAACAACTTGCAGTTTATGATGGTGAAACATATCCTTTCATACGTGGTGATATTAAGTCCTTACTCAGTGGCAAAATAATTCCTCCGGAGGATTATAAGAAAGATTTCATAAAAGAAGAAGTGAAACCATACTCAACTGCAAAGTTTTCAACTATTAATGATGGTGAAATCTACTATGTGTCACCACTTGCTCGAGTAAACATTAATAGTAAATTCTTAACTGATGACGCAAAAGCACTCATAAAGCAATTTGGAATGAAATTACCAGACTTCAATCCATTTAATAATAATCTCGCTCGAGTAATTGAATTAATGCATTGTGCAGATGAAGGAATTAAAATTCTGAACAAGTACATTTTAAAACCTCCTAAGGAAGATAACAAAGACTTCAGAATAAAAGCTGGAACAGGAACAATCGCTACAGAAGCACCAAGGGGTCTACTAAATCATTCATATGATGTGAATAAGGATGGCATTATACTAAGAGCTGATGTAATTACTCCCACAGCACATAATACAAACAAAATTGAAGATGATGTAGTTAAATTCACTCCTAAACTTACAGACATGAAGGATGATGAGATTGAGTTATTCTTTAATATGCTAGTTAGATCCTATGATCCATGTATTTCATGTTCTGCCCATGCGATAACTATTGACTTACGAAGAACAAAATAATCACATTTTATTGATTAACAATTGTTAATCATCCCTCTACTTTTTTATCTTGTTTAGTTAATTTTGATATAATAATTTACTAGCAGAAATGTTTATGAGTGTCCTTCTTAACAACTTTCAAAGTAATTCTATTACTTTAACATCTTAACACATATGGTGCGAAAAAATGGCTACATTTGGTGAACTTCTAGGTATTTGGTTTTCTGGAGAAAATCTTGGAGGAACTTTAGGCTATCTCTTAGCTATAATCTGCGGAGTATTCATTCTAACTGAATTATATACTATAATTACACAGAAAAATGAACCCGATTTAGTAATGATGCATTTAGCTGGTGTTTTTGGTGGTGTCGTACAAAATGTTACTAGAGATCCATTATTAGCCATTCTTGTTGGTTT
>DAOVPS010000182.1:0-6201 GCA_030629105.1 Candidatus Heimdallarchaeota archaeon | reverse complement strand
GAATTCAATAGATTCGCCATAGTCAAGCTCTATATTGCATCCTACTCTATCGCCTGAATCAAATGGAAAAGCCATTTCAATGATAGTATGAGTTGAATTATAGGAGCCTTTAGCAATACCATCATTAGATCCTCCTACATCTGTATCTCTAGGGCTGTTTACTATACCTGTTGTTGTTGTATATCGATCAGAAGTGGTATTAAATATTGGATCGATAATTTTTACATCATGACCATTGCCATAAAATTGTTGTTCTGCAGGCACATCATTGATTTGTAAGCTATCATCTGTTGTATAGCCAGATGTTTTAAAAGAACTAGTTGCGAAATCTTTTGTATCAAAATCACTGCTAGTATAAGCTCCAAAATCTTTATAGTAAATTAACGGTTCAGTAACATTTATTCTGAAAATAACAGAAAAAGATTCTGTAGTATCTTCTGATTCAGGAATAATAGCTGCTAAATATAAGGTTGAATTGTCATCAAACATTGATAATAAAGTTAAATTTCTTTGAATACTTTGATCACTCCAATAGTATAATATTACATCTATTGGAATTGCATTTTGCCATTCAACTGGATCAATAACACCATCGATGATTGGTTTAACACTTTCAATTGAATGAACAATACCGACATTTACAGCAGCTTGTGTTTTTGTAAAAGGAAAAGAGCAATAAAATAATATAAGAAATACTAATCCTACTATCAATTTTCTGTTTTTGAACAAATCATTCTCCCTCAAAATCTTTAACTTAATATAATTGAGATAAACTTAAAGACATTTCTGTAAACAATAAATGATAATTATAAAAGAAAAATAATTAGCAATCCTTTTGCCTTTTGATTATCAATTTGCATAGCTTTCGAACAATTTCCATCTTTTTTTCCCATCATAAGGATAAAATGAGGTAAGAAAAAAACTCTTATCCCGTTTTTCCTTTTTTCTCGAAAGAAGTAGTGTTTGAACCGAAAAATAAAGTATGTCACAAACGTTTTATATAACAAAATTGTCATATCGGTTATGTTTCCGATTTTCTCGCCAACCAAGATACTTGACTCTTTAATTCTTATGCAAATCGTAAGAGAGGGTCCACTTCATGGGTATGCATTATCCAATTGTATTGAGGAGACATTTGGTTGGAAACCAAGTCAAACTGCTATTTATAACTCGTTGAAATCCATGGAAAACGAGAATTTGGTTACCTCAGAGGAAAGAATCGAAAAAGGACGCGTTCAGAAAATATATTCTATAACAAAACAGGGACGAAAGTCTTTCGAAGAAACACATCGAGTAATGAGAAAACAAATGATGAAAAATTTCTCTCAGTTCTTTTCTTATGTTCAAATGTTAGGTGATATTGAAAACCGAGAAGAATCCGAAGCGTTTCAAAAGAGAGTTCAAACTATTTTAGAAAATATGAAAGACATCTCTCGATTAACTTTGTTCTTGTTACGAGAAGCGCCAAAGGAAACTGAAAAAATTATAGAGAATACGCTTACATCTCTTGAAGAGATTGCATCAAAATATGATATTCAATTAGAAGAAAAATCAGACGATTAAAGATTACATTATAAGGAGTAAAAACCACTTTGTGGAAAGTAATTAAACATACAAAACCGTATCTGCTATTGATTTTCTTATCAATAGGCATATTATTTGGACAGGCAAATTTAGATTTGGCTCTACCAGATTATCTCTCCAATATCGTTGATACTGGTGTTCAGAATGGCGGGGTGGAATATGCTGTTCCAGTAGCAATTCGACAAAACGAGTTTAATAGATCCTTTATTTTCATGAGCCCAGAAAATCAAACCTTTATACTCGATGAATATACTCTAGTAGATGAAAACTCTACGGATTATGACAGTTATCTTGAAACGTATCCTATCCTGGAAAATGAATCCATTTATGTTCTGAATAAGGTTAAACGGTCAAAACTACAAGAAATGGATGAGTTATTAGCGGGACCTATTGCAACTGTTTTTACTCTAGAACTCGCATTAGCTAATCCAGAAAATGCCACTTTCATATGGGCAGCTCTAGGTTTTAATACATCAATGCTTCCACCTGAGCAAGTCTTCTTTGACATTTTATGGACATTCCCATTAGAGAATCGTACGTTAATTACTTTCTTTGTCACATCATATTATTCTGCTTTAGGAGAAACTATGCTGAACCAATTCTCAGTTTTAGCTGTGAGAGCAGAATATGAAATAATCGAAATGAATGTAGATAAAATACAGAGAAATTATATTCTCCGATTCGGGGGATTAATGCTTCTTATGACGCTTCTATCTGTAGTATGTACTATTACTGTTAGTTATCTAGCATCTAGAACAGCAGCAGGTATGGCAAGGAATATTCGAAGTGACTTATTCAATAAGGTTGAAAACTTTTCAGGTATAGAATTTGACAACTTCTCTACAGCATCATTAATCACTAGATCTACGAACGATGTCAATCAAATTCAAATGGCTGTTGTAATGATAGTTCGAATGGTCTTTTATGCACCAATTCTTGGAATTGATGGGATAATTCGCGCATTAAATAAAAGTGCTGATATATGGTGGCTTATAGGAGTTGCACTTCTTATCTTGATTGTACTAATTGGGATAGTAGTTCTCATTGCTGTACCAAAGTTCAACAGAATGCAATCTCTTACAGATCGTGTTAACCTAGTTGCTCGAGAAGGTCTCATTGGAATGCTGGTTGTTAGAGCATTCAATAGGGAAAAATACGAGGAAAAACGATTTGATAATGTCAACAAGGATTTGACTGGAGTAATTCTGTTTCTAAACAGATTGATGGTGATAATGATGCCATTCATGATGATAGTTATGCAGGGATTAATGCTCAGTATCATTTGGGTGGGATCACATGAAGTTAATGATTTGACCATGCAAGTAGGAGATATGATGGCTTTCATGCAATATGCAATGCAAATTGTGTTTGCATTTCTTATGTTAACAATGATGTTCATCATTTTGCCTCGTGCCGTTGTTTCCACTAGACGTGTTAATGAAGTCCTAGTAACAGAACCAGTTATTACTGATCCAGAAGATCCCAAAGTATTTCCAGAACCCTTCAAAGGAGTCGTCGAGTTCCGAAATGTTACGTTTAGATATCCTGGGGCAAAGAAAGATGTGCTGCATAAAATCAGTTTTACAGCACACCCAGGTCAGACTACGGCTCTTATTGGAGCTACGGGTTCTGGTAAATCTACTATTATTAATCTGATTCCGCGATTCTATGATACATCTTCTGGTTCGATTAGAGTTGACGGTATTGACATCAAGCAAGTAACCCAACATGATTTAAGAGATAAGATAGGTTACGTTCCGCAAAAGAGTTCATTATTTTCTGGAACCATTGAAAGCAATTTACTATTTGCGGATCATGAAGCTGATGAAGAATCTTTGAAATTAGCATTAGATATTGCTCAGGCAACAGAATTTGTTTCAAGCAGTCCTGATGGAATGGATCGAGAAATTGCACAAGCAGGTGTTAATGTTTCCGGCGGGCAAAAACAACGTCTTTCCATAGCGCGAGCATTGGTTAAGAAACCACAAATATTCATATTCGATGACATAATGTCGAATTTGGACTTTAAAACTGATGCTGCCTTACGAAAAGCTCTCAAAGAAAAAATTGGCGAAAGCACAGTATTAATGGTGACTCAACGAGTTTCCACAATAAAAGAAGCTGAACAGATCATCGTCATTGATGATGGTCAAATTGTTGGATTAGGCACTCACGAAGAACTGCTGAAAACATGTGAGATTTACAACGAAATAGCAGTATCACAACTAGAATTGGAGGAAGTACTATGAGTCACGGTCCAGGTCCAAGCCAAGGAAGAAGACGCCAATCCTCCAGACGAGGAGGACCCATGGGTGCAATGATGCGTGGTGGAGATAAAGCCAAAGATTTCAAAGGAGCATTGGCTATACTATTCGGATACCTTGGAAGATACAAAGTCATAATTATTGTTGCGATTTTGATTGCAGCTGCTTCAACTGCTGCAACCATTGTTGGCCCTAAAATCCTAGGTAGAGCTACCACTGAGCTTTTTGAGGGATTAATGGCTAGAATTCAGGGAACTGGTGAAGTTGATTTCAACTACATTAGTCGAATAATTCTAATTGTATTGTCATTGTATGTCGGGTCTTCAATCTTATCTTACATACAAGGTTGGATTATGGCAAAGGTATCCACTGATATTTCATATAGGTTACGTAGAGACATCTCTCATAAAATGAATAAAATGAAGCTCAAATACTACGATGGAACTACCCATGGAGAAATACTCTCACGCTTAACGAATGATGTTGATACAATAACTCAGACTCTAAGTAATAGCCTTACACAAATAATTTCGTCAGTTGCAACTCTTATTGGTATACTAATTATGATGTTTACCATCAGTTGGAAGATGGCCCTGTTAGTCATTGGTGTTGTCCCATTATCTGCAATGTCGATTATCTTCATAGTGAAAAGATCACAGAAGCATTTCGCTCAACAACAAGAGTACTTGGGTCATGTTAACAGTCACGTAGAAGAAATGTTTGGTAATCATACTATTGTAAAAGCCTACAATGCTGAAGAAAAGAGCCAAGAGGAATTTGAAACATACAACAAAACTCTCCATAGTTCTGCTTGGAAATCACAATTCTACTCCGGTATGATGATGCCAATGATGACATTCATCGGAAATTTAGGATATGTAGCCGTTGCAGTTTTAGGTGGATACTTAACCACAAAAGGTGGAATCACAGTGGGTGACATACAAGCTTTCATTCAATACGTCCGATCATTTACAAGACCACTAGGGCAAATTGCTAGTGCATCAAACGTACTCCAACAAACCGCTGCTGCGTCCGAACGTGTCTTTGAGTTCCTAGGAGAATCAGAAGAAGTTGCTGACTCACCAACCCCACGCAAATGGGAAAAAGTGACAGGACTTGTAGAATTTAATAATGTGAAATTCGGATACAATCCAGAAAAAACAATCATTCATGACTTCTCCGCAATAGCAAAACCAGGACAGAAAGTCGCTTTAGTTGGTCCAACCGGTGCTGGTAAAACAACTATGGTGAAACTCTTGATGCGCTTCTATGATGTGAATGATGGAGCTATTCTGGTTGACGGTATTGATATTCGAGATGTCACTCGAGAAGATTTGCGATCGAATTTCGGTATGGTCCTGCAAGATACCTGGCTCTTCAATGGAAGCATAATGGAAAATATTCGATATGGTCGACTTGATGCTACAGACAAGGAAGTCATTGCTGCAGCTAAAGCAGCCCATGTTGATAGATTTGTTCATACACTGTCTGGAGGATATGAATTGGAAATTAATGAAGAAATTACTAACATATCACAAGGGCAGAAACAACTTCTCACAATAGCACGAGCAGTTTTAGCAGATCCTCCAATATTAATATTGGATGAAGCAACCAGTTCAGTAGATACTCGAACAGAACTACTAATCCAAGATGCAATGGACGATTTAATGAAGAATAGAACCAGTTTTGTAATTGCTCATCGTCTTTCCACAATCCGAAATGCTGACCTTATACTTGTTATTGATGAAGGAGACATCGTAGAACAAGGAACACATACTGAACTACTAGAGAAAGGTGGATTCTATGCTGAGCTACATGGTAGCCAATTTGAAGTCAAAAATGATGTTCCACCAGAACCAGTAGAAGAACATACAAGCGAATAGAATAAGAGATCAAAGATCTCCTTATTCATTCTTTCTTTCTTTTTTTATCGCCAATAAAAGAACATCGAATCGATTTTCTCTGGTATTGGAATATTTAACCAATTAAACAAGTCAATACCCACTTTTTTAGCAAAGAAAATGAAGTTTGCTTTGATAAATGGTTTAGCATCGAAATATGGAATATAGGGTGTTTGTAATCCTTTCCATCCCAGTTTGATGGCTTCGTTGCTCATGAAATTGGCTAAATTTTTAACCTCACTTCCTGACAAATTATAGGCATGAACTGTGTCTAGCCACCCAAATGGTACTTGATTTCCAAAACCAGCGAGCACAAATTCCCAAGCTAGTATGTACCCATCGATTTTACCTTGTAAGTTTTCGTGAACAACGCATAAGACATTCGGATTTCCTAACATCCATTTCAAATCTTCATATTCAGGAACGATTGAAATATGTGATTTGTTCACAAG
>DAOVPS010000153.1:0-8108 GCA_030629105.1 Candidatus Heimdallarchaeota archaeon | reverse complement strand
TTAATAATGGACCGAAGTTCCTCCAATAGAATGGCCATTCTATAATTAATCCAAAAGCACCTGTTGCAGTTATTGCTATCAATTGCATCGGTCTTATGTATTTGAATATTAAAGTAAGGAGAAAGACAAACATTCCCCACTCTAAGACCATCCAAGGGTTATAAATAAACATGAAACCAAAAATGGTAGAGTATCCATTACCACCTTTGAATTTAAAGAAGATAGGATAGCAATGACCAAGTAAAGCAAAGGTTGCTGCTAAACCTACTGCCCAACTTTGTTGTTCCTTAAAATTCACATTGGTAGCAATTATAGCAGGAATAAGACCTTTTGTTGTATCCAAAAGCATCACAAGGATACCGTATTTTTTCCCCAGATTTCGTCCAGTATTGAAAGCACCCGGATTATTATCGCCATGTTGTCTAATATCTTCTCTTTCTTTTAACCAATTAATAACAATAGCCCAGCAGATTGAGCCATATAGATAAGAACCAAGGGCTAAAAATACAAGCCCACTAACAATAGCAGGGTCCATTTGATGACCTTCTTTATATGACTTAATTCTTGTATTACTATAATTTTTTCTCTTTTACAGTCAAATTGAATGTGTTTTTTATTCGATTTTCTCACTTTCTTGTTTTTTAAACCAAGTGAGTGTTCTTTCAAATGCTTCTTCTTTAGAGACGATTGGTTCATAACCAAAATCCCGCGTTGCTTTATCATGAACAAATGTGTGATCAATACATGTTTGGATTACAGAGAAACGATTGAAATTTGATTTAGGACTAAAAATTTCAGCGATAGTAGCAAGAAAATATGCAAGACGATAGGGAATAGATCGCTTTGGTAAGGGTAAACCTAATCCTTCCAAAAATGCTTCCATGAAAGTAAAGAGATTATCTGCAGGTTGATGATCACATACAAAATAATTTTGCCCACAAACTGGAGAGTCGGGTTTTAGGTTCTTAGCTGCAAGAACATGAGCATGTGCAGCATTTTCTGAATACACATGACTGAACTTTGCTGAATCATCTCCAAGTTTAATATTATTGTTACTCTTTGCAACCTTAATGATATTTGCAATGTGATACATATCTCTTGGACCGTACATACCAACTGGTCTTAAAGAGCAAGTTAGTAATTCAGGGGAGTTTGCAGCAATAACCATTTGTTCTGCAATAATTTTCGTTCTAGAATAATGGTCTTTTGGCAGCTTTTTCGGATATGGTAAGGATTCATCACCATAAACAATGGGTTTCTTACCGTCAACTACGACATCTAAAGTACTTGAATAAACCAATTTAGAAACACCGAGTTCCTTACAGACTTCAATAACATTCTTGTTTCCGGTAATGTTAACATCATCGTAGATTTTTGCAGGAAGTTTTGGGTCCCAAACCGCAGCTGCAGTTTGAAAAACAACATCGATATTTTCACAAGCCTTACGAACAATTTCTTTATCACAAATGTCCCCTAGTACAAAATCAACATTATCATTTTTTTCTTGTAAGGGTTGGATATCCAATACTCGTATAAATTTACCTTCATTTTGTAGTTGCTTAACAATTTCATAGCCAAGCATGCCTGATCCTCCGATGACCAAGCATCTATTGAAATCAGCTTCTTTAGATTTATTTTTCGCCATTTAGTATTTCTCCTATTTTTGCATTATCTTACCAAGTAACTTGAATTGCTTTTCCTGGACATGAATCTACACATTTCATACATCTCGTACAAAGAGAAGGATAAAGTGGGGTAACACGCCAAATCTGTGGATCATACGGGTTTTCTTCTTCAACTCCAAATGATTCATGCAGGAGGAAGAGAGCAGGTTCACAGACTTTAAGGCATTTCAAACACTCTCGAGGATCAATTTCATTCCCATCCCCACAAATAGAATAATCAATTTTGATTTTGGTTTTTTTACCCAACGAAGCACTTCCTAATAGATTCCTTTCAACTCGGGAAAATCTTTTCGTGGATAAATTCTCATAGCATCGTATTTGCATGCATGTAAGCAAACACCACAACCATAACATTTTGTTAAATCAACGGAGCATCGTTTTTTGATTGGATCAAATTCTATTGCATTAAATTGACATTTTGAAATACAAGAAATGCATCCTTGGCATTGATCTGGTTCAATATCAACCACATATTCAGCTTTGTAAATCGAATTTATACCAAAATCTAGACGAGGTCTGATCCCAGCACATTCAGGATTCGCACAAGAACACAAATTATTGATGTAAGGATAAGGACCATACCAAATAGTTCCAATGTATCCTTTCTTGTTATGTTCCTTGAATCGTTCTATTGCTTCTTCTCGAGTTAATTGGAATTTCTCATCGACAGGAATAAAACGGGGGAGTTTTTCGATGATTTCAGACATTACTCCAAAGTTGATACAGCAAGCATCTTTTTCTCCACGATGCATATACCGACACATGCAATATTTTTGGATAATTGGTTCCACAGCACAATGCTCTAGAATCGCGATTGCATCATCCAAAGGAACAACTTGACCAATGTGTCCTTCAGCTTTAAATGGATCCGTTGGAGGTTTAGTACTATGAAGCATTTGTTCAGCAAAATGCTTGACAACACGACCAATAATTGGCATTTGAATCTTGTAACCAAGACCGACTCCGCTAAAACCAGCGACTTTTCGAACAGCAATTTGCTCAAAATTCTTATATTGCTCTTGTAGGAATTCTTGAAGATTATATTCTTCGACTATTTCATTAGAATAATTTTTCGCATTAAGATACCACTTTCCAGCGGTACCATGCTTTAAACAATGATCACACATAGTTGTGCACCGGTACAGATAGTTATGATAGTATAATATATTCTAATAGATGGTAATTTGCTAATTATTTTATATCAAACTTATTTAAAGATTTAGCAGAAAATCAATAATTACTATTTTGCTGGTTCTGTGTCTTCTACAATCTTTGAATTTGAGTTATTATTATGCCAGGTTTCTGGTCCACGTAATGCTGAGAGAATTATTGCAATAATCATGAAGACACCAAGAATACCAAATAATATTTTTACAGTTGGAATGTAATTCTCATTCGCTAATTCATTTGGATTACCAGTACTTTGCATAACCAAATTAAGAATTAAGTAGAAAATGGTCGTAGATAGTGCTGTTCCGATTGTATAACCAATATTTCTTGCTAATTGTAGGAAACCACTGACAATACCCAATTCATCTTTTGGTACACTCGACATTACGGAATTGCTATTCGGAGATGTAAAAGTTCCAATAGCTAGACCAATTATTGCTGCTATTATCACATAAAACCACAATGGGGATTCAAATTTGATTAGGAGTGAACCTATAAGCAATGCAAAAAATATCGCTCCTAAACCTATTGTAGATAAAATTCTCGAATCGACTTTACTAGATATTTTACCAAAGATGGGTGCAGTAATCCCTAATCCAATGGGCACAGCCATAATTACTAAACCTATTTGTAATGTAGAATAATTAAGGATATCATTCATATAGAAAGGAAGTTGAAATGCAACCGAATTCAATGCAATATACGTTGCTAACGCACACAAAGTGCCAATTGTGAATTTCCGGTTTTTAAATAACTTAAGATTAATGAACGGATATTCTACTCGCCGCTCCCAAAGAATGAATCCGACTAATAAAAGAATACTGATCCCAAAACTTATTCCAGCCCACATCATTGGTCGATTTATTGTTGTTTCAGCAAACAGAACAATACTTGCTATGAAAGCTGTCATAAAAGCTGCAAATATGATTGACCCAAAAGGATCTCCTTTCTGCTGTTCTTTTTCTAAGGAAGGAGTTGGGGGAATAGCGAAATGAACATAAAGGAAACCAAGGACTCCTATCGGCACATTAATCCAGAAAACACTTGCCCAACCAAGATACTGAATCATCACACCACCTAAAGCAGGACCCACAACTACACCTAATGCTGCAATCAAAGCAGTTAATCCAATAGCTAGACCTCGCTTCTCTTCATCTGTGAAACGTGTGACAATTGCATTACCATTTGCTAAAAGTCCAGCTGCTCCAATTCCTTGAAATGCTCTTGCTAGAATTAACAAATAAAGATGATTAGAATAACCAGTTAATGCACATAATAAGGACCCAAAAGCAAAAAGAACCATACCTGCCTGAAAAACTCTTTTAGTACTAAATCTATCACCTAAATGACCTGCACCAGCTGTTAAAGCAACAATTACAAGTAAATAGACTAAAACAGTCCATTGCACATGAAGCTTGTCAGTTCCAAAAAAAACAGCAATTTTAGGAATGCCTACAGTCATGATAGATTCGTCTAAAGCACTCATAAATATTCCAATACCAATGGAACTAACAAGAACCCCAGTTCTTATTGGTTGGTTTTGCTTGTCTTTCTCATCAATAGATGAATTAGTTGATAAGTCGGAAGTACTCTGTTCTGCTTTCGCCAATATTAATCACTGGATATAAACCAATGATAGATTATGTCAGTAGATTATAAGTTTTTATTATGATGATTTTTACATTTAGAATTCGAAATATAGAAAAAAAAATAAAAAAAAGAGAAGGAAATTAAGAAATTTTTATGGAATTAGCACCCTTGAAAGGATCAGGGCAATCAAATGGAACATCTAATGTCAACAATCCATCTTCATAATCAGCTTTTGTTTCATCTGATTTTGCATCACAGAGAAATTTGAGCTCGCTAACATACTCAATGTCATTGCCTTTCTTTGCACGTATACGCATGCCTGTCTTAATGATTTGTAGATTAATGTCCTTCTTTTTTACTCCTGGTAATTCTAAGCTTATGTGATAGTGGTCATCTCCGATATCATCACAATCGCAGCCACAATCGACGCAAGGTTGAACCCAGATTTGTTTTTTCTTTTTATCTGTCAAGTATTTTTTTTCCTCCGAATATATTAAATTAGAAAGTAAACTTTTTGCTAATTAAACATGTATTTGAAAAATTAAGAAAGTGCTGAATTAGAAAGTTATGAAAAAATGAAAGTTTTTCTTATATTCAGAGAAATTTTTCCACGCAACCTTTTTGAACGTTCTTTCTTTAATAGAAATGGTTAAGCTAATCAAAAATACAGCTTACTAATAACAACTATAAAGGAGCTCTTGGACTTGGCCGAGTCGGAGAAAATAGAAAAAAAAGAAGCAGGCGATAAGGAAGAGGAATTAACTAAAGCAGAAAAGAGATCATTAAGACAAGAGAAACGAGCAGAAAAAAGACAAGAACGTGAAGAGAGGCGTAAGAACCGCAAGAAGTGGCACCCCGTTAGCATTCTTCGGGGAATTTGGCTGTTCTTTCTTTATTTATTCAAGTTTATCTACTTTCCCTATGTTTATGCTTTCTGGAAGATAAGAGACACTTTCAAATTCCTCGGTCAAAATGACACAGAGGATTTAGAGGGAGACTTAATTTCGGAAGAAGACAACGATGAAATTCCGGAAGGGTACCTGGATGAGAAAGGATTTCTGAGATCTCTACCAATGTTTTACTTCATAGCCGGAGCACTTGGCGGAATTCTAGCTATTTTCCTCGTATTTGATTTCATGCAACCTTTTGGGATGCAATAAAGAATTTCTTTATCAACTTTGATTGGGCAACCTTCTGGGGAGATATTGGAAATATCCTGAAAATTATCTTTGTTGATGGTATATGGTTTGCAATAAGAGAATCAGCACTCTGGATTTGGGGCGGAATAGTTTGGCTATTTACAGGTGGAAGATTTTGGATACCACTCACAGTACTAATAGTAATAGGCATTGTAATAATTATACTTGCAGTAATTTTCAGTGAAGTGGAATTTTCTGGAAAAATCATCCAAAAAATCAAAGCCTTTTTCAAAGCGATTTTTACATTTCCAAAAGTAATCGGACGTTGGTTGAAAAAAGCGTATCTCTGGTGGCAACTGATGATTTCAAGATTCACCTTTGGAGAGAAGAAACTAAAATACTTCAAAAAGAGATTCTTCTATCGGGTAGTCATCTACAGTTCAGTAATAACTTTGTGGATCATTATTAGTGTCTTTGTCACAGTGCTTGTAACAGAATTACGTGGTGTAGATGTTAGGCATCAATTAGTTTATCCAATAGGTTTAGTCATGATAGGAATCGTCAATGGTGTTATCATACTTGCATTCCTCTCTTGGTTCGTAGGTATCTTAAGCGGTGAGAAATACGTCGTAGATCTAGATGCTTATCATAAATACGAAGAAGAAAAGCAGAAGGCAAAACTAGAGAAGAAGAATAAGAAGAAAAAACCCACAACGTGATTTAATTTCTTTCTTTTTTCTTTTATTTTTTTTTTTATTATTCAGTTTGAGTTACATTATTTAAGTGTTTTCTTAAAAAATGAGGAGTAATTCTCAAAAGAATGAGAAGTTTTATAACATATTTTTCAGAAAAAGAATATACTATGTCAGAGTACGAGATAAAAATCTACGAAAAAGGCTTCGAAGATGCTCAAGCAAAATTAGGTACGGATGTAACAAAAGATTGGACAGACTTCGGACAAACAAACGCAGAACAATTAAAGCAATACTATGCTGTAGATGACTTCGATCCAGAGACAAGACTTTATGCATTCAAGGATGGAGAATTAGTTAGTTTTATTGTTTCCAAAATTCTCCCAGATGCAGAAGATGGTATCAAGAGAGCACAACACGACTTTCCACTATACACAAAAGGAAATGAGAAAGCAGCAGAACTACTTTATGAAAAAGCAGTAAAGATATTGAAGAAGAAAGGCGTACAAGTTTTAGAAGCTCGAGTAGGTAAAGGTTGGCTAGGCACATTAGATTTAGCGGAAAAGCATGGCTATAAAAAAGCCAGAGTATCATTCATGAGAATCGAACTTGAATTTGATGATATTAAAGTCAAAGATGCTGAAGTAAAATTTGAAAACTTTGATCCAGAGAAAGACAAAGAACAAATAGTTCAAATGTTCAAAGATCGTTTTAATTTCACTGATGAACAAGCTGAAACAAACTTTAATGGAATTGTGAATCCACCTGAAGGTTGGTATGCAATGCCAGTTCTACGTGAGGGTGGAAAGATTGTCTCTCGAGGACTCCTTTATATTCAACCAGAACCAAATCAAGAAAACGCAATATTTAGACCATTAATCCCTGACCCACAAAAACACTTTGATTCATACTTAGGTATGATTACTAAAATAGCAAAAGACAAAGGAGCTAAGAGATTTCAAATTTACTTAGGCGGTCCAAACCTAGAACAGAAAGACTTCTTCAAATCTGTTGGATTTGATGTCAAAGGAAAGGTATTGATTTTTGAAAAAGAGATCTAAATTAGATCTCACATTTCTTTCTTTTTTCTTATTTTGTACCGAAAGCAAAAATTACTGCTTTCACGAAATGAAAACTTCCATCTTTTTGTTTATATGCTTCAAGACTATGTGGAAGCATTCTTTCTTTGAAATCGGCATATTTCTTTTCATCGCTACCAAAGTATTCTCTTAGAATCCATCCTGAACGTTTCATCACATTAAACCATTCATCAAGACTGGCGTATTTGATAATGAAATCCTCAGAAAAAACATTGATATTCTTGAAACCTACATCTTGTAAGATTTTCTCAAAACCCTTAGTAGTTTCCTTGCTATAACTTGTTGGAACTTTTGATATCTCTTCTTTCGTTTTTGAGGTATATTTTCCCAAATAATCTTGTAGTAATTTTCGCAAATAATCTAGTTCTCCTTGCGATTGCCATGTACTGAAACCAGCTTTTCCTCCGGATTTTAAGACACGGAGAATATGATTCATTTTATCGTTTTCTTTTCGATATTTATGGTTTTGAAAATCAAACACATCACTAAATCCTATGAAACCACTGGTAACATAGTCAAATGAATTGTCATCAAATGTAAGTTCTCTTGCATCCATAATCTCAGCTGTAGCATTAGACAACAAATTACTCTTTAGATTTTCAAGAGTTTCAGTTATACGGTTTTCCCATCGATCAATACCAATAGCGTGACCAGAAGAACCAATAATTTTTGCTGCAGGAATTAAGCAAGCACCTCCACCTGTGCCAACATCTAATACCCTAAAACCAGATT
>DAOVPS010000180.1:0-6374 GCA_030629105.1 Candidatus Heimdallarchaeota archaeon | reverse complement strand
CAAGCTTTTGCTGCAGATAAGAAGCTTCTTTACTTGGAAACTTCAGCAAAAACCGGAGTAAGCGTTCCTGATCTCTTTGAAGGAATCGTAAAAGTAATTGTTGAACGAGAAGCTCAGAAAAAAGCAAGTAAATCCAAGAAAGAAGAGAAAGAAGAAGAAAAAGAAGGCGAATTCAGCTTCTGGCAAAAAGCTTAATTCAATATTTATCTTTTTTTATTCCGAAGGTAGTTTTATTTTATCTAGAGGGGTAGCGTTTTCCCACAAGGAATCACTAAAACGCTTCCAAAGCTCTGCAAATGATCTATTATCAGACCAAGTTGCCATAACACCAAGTTCTATTCCCCCTTCCAACTGAGCATATGTTCCTTGTAGAATTTCTAGAGAGTCAATAATTACCCAAATAGCATGGAAATTCTCGGAAACCCTAACATCAGTATATTCTGAAAGGGATTTCAAAACATTAACCTCACTAGGATTATCTATCCCATCTTCTCCGGTAATTATAGTTATGCTCTTGAGATGACCACTAGCCTCACTGAGGATTTGATCTATTCCATGGAGATGTAAATCAAACGGACTATCAATACCTATACAAATATCATTATTGGCATCCATAATCATTTCTTTTATCTTACTGAAGACCGCTTGAGAACCACGAAGAATCCACAATTCAGGTATGAACGCTTTCTTACTACGCTCATATAGAGCAAATAATTTGTCTTCCGTTTTTTTGAATGAAGTTTCGTAATCATTTCTGAGTTCCTTCATAAAAGAATCCGGAGAGCGAGGACGATACCTATTAGTGCTTGTGTCACTTTCTTGTGCAAGAACTAAACCTCGTTTCTTCAAAGTATCAATAACAGAATAAACTTTGTTCGGTGGTACCCCACTTGCTTGTGAGATTTCAGAGGCAGTTGCAACACCAAGACCAACTAGAGCTGTATAGACCTTTGCCTGATACTCATTGAAGCCTAGCTTCTTCAGCTCCTCTATTACATCCTCGGTGAAACTCATTCATTTACCACCATGGTAGTATATGGAAATAATCCATTAAAAGCATTTTCGTTTAATAAACTATTGGAAACAACAAAATTTGAAAAAAGAAAAGAGGAAAAATGAGTCAAAAAGAAGGAAAATAGGTAATAGCACGGTAATATTGGAATATACTCGGAGAGCTACTGCAACAACTATACGGGTAATATTGGACTTTATAACGGAAAAGACAATAATATATGCTTACCTCACCTCTCACCTCGATAAACTGTCCCCACTTTCTGGGGATCAGTCCTCCACTACATCCGATGGGAGGGAACCTTCTTTACGTCCCTCCCTATTAACCCTTTCGTTTTCACAATCATTTTCGAAAATACTCAAAAATCACAAGAGAAAAATAAAGAAAAACGCAAGACTAAAAGCTTCTAAATGGAAGCAATAGTCTCTTCCCATAATTTAATGGCTTCTTTTAATTCATCTTTAGAACTGGAACCTCGCTTCCAACGACGGTATTCCACTTGCATTTCGTAGAAAACTCGCGAATGAGGTATGAGATCCATTAATTCTTCCCGAAGATTAAGGATTTCTAGTTTTATGTCTTCATCCCCAATTCTTTTGGTTATTTTAGCTTTAAAGTTTTCAAATAATTTGACGATTGTAGGATCTAACTCCTTTGTTTTTGGCTTAGGTTTTGGTTCAGGCTTTGATTCCAGTTTATGCTCAATTTTTATAGGAACAGATGTGGTAGTAACAGTGGGAGTCGAGACTGGTTCTGGTTTTTGGATGGCTTTAGCTGAAACAGCAGTTTTAGAAGCTTCATTAATCGCTTTTGTGATTTCAGAAACATCGATGTTGTGTTTTGATAAAAGCTCTTGTAATCGATTATTTACCATCTCGGATTGCTCTAGGAAAGTCTCGAGACGATCAACTTCAAGTTTCAAATAATCAACTTGTCTAACTAAAACATCTGCTTCTGCTGATAAAGGAGCTACTGGTTGACTTGGTGTTACTTCCGAACTATCCATTTGTGTACTATACTTGGGTGGTGCAGGAGCACCTGTAGAATCTACTGTTGAATCTGCGGTGATATCAGATTCATTCAAGGTTTCTTTGAATTGACTCAATTTCTCTGTAATCTGTTTTTTGGAGTCAGAAATTATTTTCCTGATATCAGAAAGAGATTCTTGAGTAGTTTCGTCGGATTCCGACGATTCTTGTTGAGATTCAGCCAATAATAAGGCATTTCGTAGATCACGATTTTTTTCACGTAAGACTTTGGTTTGGTTTCTGTAGAAAGCTAATTCTTTTTCTTTCTCTTCTGCAGATTTTTCTTCTTCACTCATTACAATCGATCGTCCTTTAAATTTTTTTTAAATACGATTATTTTCAGTAATCCGTTTTGTTTGATAGTGCAATAAGGGTAAAATAATGTTTTCGTTATAGGTATAAAAATGACATCATTCATGACAAAGATAGGTTAAATTAGCAAAAAGCGTTCACTTTTTCTTCTCATCCCCAAGTTTTCCACCCGAAAGCAAGTAAACAAAAATAGTAGAGGCAATGATATCTGCGGTTGTTCCCGGATTAATTTTTTCTTCCGTTTCTCTCAATTCTATATCGAGTTCCTCAAGCCCTCGTCGACCTTCTAAAGTTAATGCTCCACCAACATTGATGATGTCTGAGGCTCGTTTAGTGATGCGTTGAGCTATTTCTTCTCCGAATTTCCTAATAACTAAAGTATCAGGATAATTTGAGAGAATAGCTAAGTAAGCATCGATAATAGCCAAGTTAATATCATTTCTTATTGCCAGAGACCATTTCAAAGCAGACAAGCCAGTTTTAATCGTGATTGGGTACCCAAGAGCTAATTCAAAACAAATATTATCTCGCGCTTGGTAAATATCCATTAATTGTAGTAAATTGACATCATCTGATCGAAGCTCCTCATCAAAAGAAGATTCAGTGATATCGTATTGATCTACTTTCCCCAGTCCACCGGGAGAAGCACTTGCTATAGCTTCTGAAACAAGAATGGAATCTTCCACTGTTGTGTTCTTCATTACCTCGAGAGCATTTTTTTGGAGTAAGTCAAGATTGCAGTTTGGGTCTTCTTCAGCGATAGTTAATCCTGCTGCGACACTAAGAGGTGAGAGAAGGAGGATTATTCCGAGATTAGTATTACTTCGTTGATGAAAATAATTACTCTGTTCTACAGCTTCTTTGATGGTTTTACCCAATTCCAATTGTTGCCAACTAATCTTATCATCCTTCAAAAGTAAACCTTTCATAGCAAGTTCCTCAAGCCAAACACCTAAAGAAACACTGGAAGCTAAGAAATCTTCATACCGGATTTCAGCAAAATCTTGAAAGCGATGGACATTCCCAGGTTTAGGAGTTGCACTAACCTCGAGTAAACAGGCTAATTCCCCGCACATGCGAATGTGATTTGCAAGACGCTTAAAGGTGTTTGATGTGGAAAACATTTGCTTCAAGTTACCATTGGAAGCACCATCAAAAAGATTTTCGACTCAAGAAATAAAGAAAAAAGATATTTTATCCTAAATGAAATATATTACTAGGAAAAAATATGGAAATGAGAGAAATGAATGAATTGACTTTAGAATCAACTGTTGAATTGAATAATAGCGTGAAAATACCATTACTTGGGTTGGGAACTTACTTAGCTACAGGAGACGTATGTTACAGAGCAATTCGACATGCAATCAAGATAGGGTATAGGCACATTGATACTGCAATGATGTATGATAATGAGGAAGAAGTAGGAAAAGCAGTTAAGGATTGTGATGAGCCTCGAGAGGATATATTTGTAACAACAAAACTTTGGAATTCCGATCATGGGTACGAACAGACAAAGGTTGCTTTTGAAACAAGTTTGGAACGGTTAGGATTAGAGTATATTGACTTGTATCTCATTCATTGGCCAGTGCAAGGATTAAGATTAGATTCTTGGAGAGCCATGGAAGAACTATACCAGGAAGGAAAATGTCGGGCAATAGGTGTTAGTAACTATATGGATTGGCATTTAGAGGAATTATTGAAAGTAGCAAAAGTTGTGCCAGTAGTTAATCAAGTAGAATTTCATCCTTGGTTATATTTGAAGGAATTGCATGAGTATTGTATGACAAAGAACATCTGGATACAAGCTTACAGCCCACTAACAAAAGGAAGAATGCTTGATGATCCACCTTTGAAAGAAATTGCTAGAAAATACCAAAAATCAACAGCGCAAATGCTCATCCGTTGGTGTTTACAGAAAAATACTATCGTTCTTCCTAAATCAGCAAATCATAACAACATAACCGAAAACATGGAAATCTATGATTTCAAGATAACTAAAGAAGACATGAAAACACTAGATGCCTTTCATCGCAACATGAGAACTACTTGGGACCCAACAACACAACCATAAATATCTTTTATCAAATTTCACATTAAATAGAGAGATTGGGGGGAGGGAGGAGTGAGAGCCAAGTAAAAGGGGGTAAAAGAACTTGAATAAGCCTTAAGAGCTCTCCCTCACAATAAGCTCAGCTGAATTCCTATATAAAGGTCACAGAAGAGGAAAATTAGGTCTTAGAATATAGTATTAATAATAACTTTTTTTGCGAAAAGTAAATGAATTGTAAAAACCAGATAATTATATCCTTTCGGGTGGGCGTTAAATGAAAACCTCTAGAAAAAGTCTTGTAATAGTTATTGTTTTATTAGTTGTTGTTTTTGCTACACCAAGAAAAATCGATGCAAAAACAAATGTGAGTATTGTAGATGAATTCCTCCCTCAAGCAATGAGTGTTTTTGAGAAATGGAATGTATCATCTGTTTGGGATTATACAACTCCAGCAGTTGCAGATTTAGATGAAGATGGTACTTTAGAAGTTTTAACAGGAACTCTAGATGGTTACTTATTGTGTTTAAGCCATACAGGTACTGAAGAATGGAACTTTTTTACAGGTTTTCATTCCATTGTCTCTGCTCCTGCAGTTGTTGATATAGATAGAGATGGAGACCAGGAAATTCTCTTCACAAGTAATGAAACGAGGATTTATTGTATAGATCATGAAGGAAATGAAGTTTGGAGTTATGCAGATGGAACTCTTTTCTCTAATCTTGCTATTGCTGATTTAGATAAGGATGGTACTATGGAAATTGTTTCAGGTTCAACTAACACTTATGTTTTTTGTTTAAGTCACTTAGGGACTCTTGAATGGAGTTTCTTCACGGGACATGTGTCTATGGGAATACCAGCTATAGCAGATCTGAATAGAGATGGTACTCTTGAGACAATTTTCTCTACAAGTGATGGAGATGTGTTCTGCTTAGACAATTTTGGATGGGAAATATGGAATTTTCGATTAGGAGGTTATACATTTACATCTCCAGCAATTGGAGACATTGATGCAGATGGTGTAGCTGAATTAGTTTTTGGAGTAGATAATGGAAGAGTTGTATGCTATGATTGGCAAGGTAATGAGGAATGGACAAAAATTACTGAATATATTTCCACTTCTTCTTCCCCAGCTTTAGCCGACTTATATTCAGATACTGTTCTCGAGATTTTGGTGGGATCAACTGATGATCAGCTGTATTGTATTGATTATCTAGGAAATTCAATCTGGAACTTTACATCTGCCGATAATATTGTTTCTTCTCCTACAGCAAGTGACCTAGATAATGATGGTTCATTAGAGGTGCTCGTGGGATCAAATGATGATAAATTATATTGTTTGAGTTTACAAGGAATAGAATTATGGAATTTTGATACAGGTGGAAATATCGGCTATAATGCAGCACCAATTGTTGCTGATCTTGATGCAGATGGAATTTCAGAGATATTAATCAATTCTTTTGGCGGAAAACTCTTCTGCCTAGGTTTATCAGGTATTACTCAATCTGGACCTCAACAATGGCCAAGTTTTAGAGGATCAATATTTAATACTGGACAAATGGATAGCGACAGTGATTTTGTTGATGATTTTACCGAACAATACTTTGGAACAAATGCTTCAATCGCTGATACAGATTCCGATTTTATAAAGGATGGGGAAGAAATTTTCTCTCATGAAACAGATCCATTAAATGATGATTGTGATAGTGATAAATTACTAGATGGGGAAGAAATCAAGATATACCTAACAGATCCATTTGATGCTGACTTTGACGATGATACATTATTTGATGGTTACGAAGTCCATGGTATTTATTCACCTTCAAACCCAGGAGCCAACGGTACAGGATATGTTCACACAAATCCAGTTGAAGCTGATACAGATTTTGATACTTTTATAGACAGTGTTGAAATTTATTCAGATTCGGATCCAAATGATGCATTAAGTTTTCCAGAACCAGTAACAATAACACCT
>DAOVPS010000040.1:0-18517 GCA_030629105.1 Candidatus Heimdallarchaeota archaeon | reverse complement strand
TCTATAAATATGTGTATTGGAGCATCTTGGGCTGGATCAAAAGTACTCACAGCAACATCCGGGCCGGGTTTTTCATTGAAGCAAGAAGGACTGGGTCTAGCATACATGACTGAAACTCCCTTAGTATGTGTTAATATTATGAGAGGAGGTCCATCTACAGGGCTACCTACTTTTTCTGCTCAAGGAGATTATATGCAAGCACAGTTTGGTTCACATGGAGACTATCCAGCTATTGCTCTTACTCCTTGGTCTGTACAAGAGTGTTTCGATTTAACGATTGAAGCATTCAATATTTCTGAGCAATTACGATCACCAGTTATACTCTTAGCAGATGGGGAAGTTGGGAGAGTGATGGAAGAAATAACAATCCCAGATGAAGAAGACATTGTAGTAATAAATCGAAAACAACCACCCAAAAACACAGACAAATCGAAATTCAGGCAATTTGATGTTTCCGGACAGGATGATCTTGTTCCACCAATGGCTCATTTTGGGGAAGGGTATAAAATTTTCGGCACTGGATTAACTCATACAGAAGATGGCTTACCAAGATTAGATGAAGATTTGCACATTGAATTGATTACGAGATTATATGAGAAATTAGAAATAAACAAACATCTCTTTCCAGAACCTTATACTTATGAAATTGATGATGCAGAGGTAGTGGTGGTTGCAACAGGTATTACTGCAAGAGCATGTTTACAAGCAGTTATGGACGCGAGAGATCAAGGGATTAAGGCAGGATTATATAGACCAATAACTGTCTGGCCATTTCCAAAGGAAGATATAGAAAAAATCTCTCAAAGAGCAGAAATTATTGTTGCTGAAATGAGCATGGGACAATTAATTTGGCCAGTGGAACGCTTTGCAATGAAAAAATGCACCTTAGTGACAAGAATTGGTGGTACGCCACCTGAACCCTATAAAATCTTGGATTCTATAAGGAAGTTAGCAAAGAAGTGAAATGGAAGATGGCAGAAAAAAGTAAAGAAATTGATAAAAGTTCGATTATCAAAAGACCACCAATAGACCTCAAACATCCTCAAGAAGCTTTGTTAAGAAAGAAGGCAATACCAACAATCTATTGTCCTGGATGTGGCATAGGAACTACTATTCATGCATTCCTAGAAGCATTTACAAAATACAGTCAAATTCCACAAGACAATATTTTCGTTGTGAGTGGGATTGGTTGTACTGGGAGAGCAAGTGGTTACATTGATTTAGATGGTTTTCATGCTATACATGGGAGAGCAATTCCTTTTGCTTCTGGTGTAGATATAGCAAACCCTATATTGAAACCAGTAGTAATTTCCGGAGACGGAGATTTATTCTCTATAGGATTAGGTCATCTAGCTCATGCTGCGAGAAGAAATACAGATTTGACTGTAATTTGTATAAATAATGCTATCTATGGTTTAACCGGAGGACAAGATGCCCCTACAACTCCAGTTGGAGCAAAAACCCGATCTACACCTTATGGGAAAATTTCGTTTCCATTTAATCTATCTCATATTGCTATTGCTAACGGAGCTACTTTTTGTGCACGATATACTGTTTATGAGTTTGTACAATTATCAAAAGCTATTGGAAGAGCATTGAATCACCAGGGATTCTCATTTATAGAAGTTATTTCAAATTGTCATGTAAATTTTGGAAGAAGAAATAATCTAGGGGATTCAATTGCTATGCGCCAGATGTTCAAGAAAGCTCGTGTAAGAATGAAGGAAGAGGATATTGGATTTAACTGGCACAAAACCGATATTGAATATGAAGTTGGTAAAGGATTTACTAAGATCCCTACAGGTGTCTTTCTTAATGAGAAAGATGAACCAGAAGAATTTTCGGAGCGAATAACCGATGCCTACGAATTCAAAAAGTAAGAATTGTGATATTAATATAATGATTAGAGGAATTGGCGGTCAAGGAGTCAAACTAGCTGGAACTATAATTGGTCAAGCAGCAATTACAGATGGGCGTTCAGCAGTGCAAAGTACAAAATATGGTTCTGCAATTACAGGTGGAGAAACTAGAAGTGAAATAAAAGTCTCTACTGAGAAGATAATATATCCAAGAATAACTGATATCGATGTCTATGTAGCTCTAACTTTAGATGATTTAGAAAATTATTTTGAATCATTGATTTACATAACTGCAAATGAGGTTGCTAAAAAAATCCCAAAAAAAATTAAGGAAAAAACTATTCTTGCTCCTATGATTGCAATTGCTGAGGAAGCTGGCAGCATGAAAGCCACAAATATGGTTTTACTTGGGATTCTTAATCAACTTTTTGATTTGGCTTCTCCAAAAGCATTTATTCAAGCAATAAAATCACTTACAGCAGCAAGATTTCATGATGTGAATATTAAAGCCTTTAAGAAAGGTTCAGCTCTTGATTTGAACAAGTATAATTCGGAAGATATCCTCTTACTTGCTGATATTTGTCGAATAAAAGAGTAATAAAATCCAAATCAAAAAACTAGTCTCTACCAAGAGTTTTAGTCTTAGCTCTCAATTGAACTCCTTCATGATCAGGATAGATTTTCGCCATACGTTCTAATTCTTCTTCTAATTCCTCAACGAGATCCACATACTTGTCATTTTTAGCAAATGCATTCATAGCGGTAACAATTCCATTAGCTCTTTGCAAAATAAAGTCTTCATCATTAGGATGCTCATCAGTTAAAGCCATTAAATCATCAAGAAGTGGTATAGCCGGTTCATAATCCTCATTTCTGCTGAGGTAGCCCATAGAATTCACTAATCCTTTAACAAGACATAATTGTATTTCATGATTCTCTTTGTGAGTTTCAGCTAAAATCAAAAGCTCTTGAATTATTTCCTTAACTGGTTCCAAAACCTTGCGTTGTCCAAAATTAATAATCGAATTAACCAGACCACCTGCTAAGGAACGTTGACAATTCATATTCGTTGGATGGGTTTTCGCAAATAAACGAAGTTCTTCTAATCTCTCGAACATTGTATCATATTTATGCTTCTTCATTAGATAAGACATGGAGTTTGCTATAGCAGTCGCAAAGAGATTTTGTATTTGAGTCATATGGCCATATTCTTGAACAAGTTTTCGGAAACGCTCAAGAACTAAAGCGATACCATCTGGACTTCCACTCATTCCAAAAATTGTTATATTTATCTCAAGTTTTTTTGCATAACGCAGGATAGCCATTTCATCATCTGGATTTTTCTTAATTTCATCAAGATAAACATCCAGTTCAGCGTTAGTTTTATCGAAGAATTCCTGTTTCTTCTTCTCTTCATCTTTTGTCATAGACTAATCTCCTTATCTCTTCTGTGCCAAATCAGAATAGTTGCAAATAAATCCCATTGGTTTATTTTAATCTGCCAAATATGTATTTCTACTTTTTAAAGTATTTTGGATATAATATTTTTTCTAATAATTTCTAACTATTTCTTCTAAAGCATTCAGAAATGCCAAATTATTCTCTTTTGTTGTAATTGACATTCTCAAATTATTTTCACATTTAGGCATAGCACTCATATTTCTCACAAGTACACCTTTTTCTTTCAGTAGTTTTTGTTGAATATCTGCAGCATCTATGCCTTCTAAATGAAACATAATGAAATTTGTATATGATTTGTAAGGGGTGATTCCATCGATTGCTTCTAATCGTTTGTAAATAATTTCCCTTTCAGATACAATATTGGAAACAATTTTGGAGAGTGCTTCTTTCTCTTGAAGAACTAATTTAGCTAATTCTAATGATGCAATATTAACGTTAAATGCTGGTAGTAATTCCTTTAACCTGGAAATAAGAAATTCATCAGCTAAAGCAAAACCAAGTCTCATACCTGCCATGCCATGGAATTTGGACATACTCTTCATTATTATTAGATTTGGATAATCCTCTAATGCATTAACTAAAGAAAAACCACCAAAATCTGTATAGGTTTCATCTAAGGCTACGATTCCCGGAAATTCTCCTATTATTTTTCTTAGTTTGTGTTCTTCGAATTGATTGCCTGTGGGATTATTTGGCGAACACAAGAACATCAACCGATCCTTCTTTGGAGTTATATTTGCCAGAATATAATCGGGATCAAGATCATAAACTGGAGGATCAGTAAGGTATAATTCTGTAACATTTCCACCTTGAACTTTTATCGCATGTTCATACATAGGATATGTGGGAGCAATAGTTACTGCTGAGAAACCTGTTTTAATTGTTAATCGAACCATTAAATCAATAATCTTATCTCCACCATTACCAACTACAATTTGATTTGATTGCAGTCCATAATCAGAAGAGATTATGTCACACAACGAATCACAATAATCTTCTGGATAAATTCGTGGATCAATTTTCTCTCCTACGACTTTGATAAGTTTCTTTATGAGCTCTTCTGGAAAAGCTAGGTTTTCATTTAGACCAATTCTAACTTTAATCTTATCTTTTATCTTTGCAGGCATAAAACCAGATTTGCCTTTGAATGGGTCATTTATTAGTTGATCTAAATTGAATTCTTTTTTAGCCAATGTTATCCCACATAACTTCTTTTTATACTAAATAATAGCATCACTTACTAAACTAACAAAGCTAAAAAATCTTCTTTGAACATTTACATAAAAGTCTAATTTTGATATATCTCAAAACACTTTTGAGATAACACAACAAAATATTCTCATGAAGAAGCTCACCTTTGATGTTTCAGCAGAATGGTTTAAGTTGCTGATGATTTTCAGTGTGACATTAATAATTGGCGCACTGTTCTTTCTAATCAATAATCTGTTGGGTATTTTTAACATCTTCTTATTCATCATACAAGCAATTGTTGGAATTGTTTTTGCTTTATGGTATTTCAGGATTTTCTTAACATATGTTAAGGAGCTTCGTAAAAAGGATCCCGAAAAAAAGGTAGGAATTCCCATGGGGTGGGCCATTTTTGGATTAATTACTTGTCTAGTAAATATTGGAATTTGGGGTATCATGTCACCCTTAATATTCAATTTCCCAAAAATTTACTTTCTAATTCCAAGCCTTTTAGCAATGATTCAGATTTTCTATGTTTTCAAATCAGGAAAAAGAAAAGGGATCAGAGATTGGTTGTTAATCATCTACAATGTTATTATTTTTCTATATTTATTAAACTGGACTCTTGTAGATTTTGGGGTTGATCTTCCAAATTTCCTTGGAGTTTTTAGTCATACACTAAATAGTGGTGTTATGTGGTGGCAGCTTGTTTTTGTTAACACTAGTGCTTTCTTCTCGCCTACGTTTCTCTTCCCTCCATATATGCTAAATCCCAGATACTATTTTGCAATGCCGATAGATGATTATTTAGCACAAAAAGAAACTCAAGAAAAAGAGATAACAGAAGCAATTTCCTTGGAGGAAAAGCAAGCGATTACAGAGAACGATGAGAAGGATATAGCCGGTGTGGAACAAACTAAGAAAGATCTTCCTGGTGAAAGAACACCTTTCTTTGAAGAAAGGAGAAAGCAAGAACTATTGGATGAAGAAATTAAAGCACTCCGGAGAGAGATGTCAAAATCAAAGGAGGATAGCGATATAAAATATGCCCAATTTATTGGTGCGAGTGATCTACCCTTTGGTTTCAGGAATTTTATCAATCGATTTGATTCATTTTTGCGACTCGTTTCATTAAGCATAATCATTGCATTGCTTGTTATAACTCCTGCTGTTTTTGTTGGAAATGTTTTCATGAATGTAACTCCTAACTATATGAAACAGGATTATGGTTTAAAACCAGGGATGCAGCTTGCTATAAAAGGAAATGTCTTTTCCACATTCGATATAAATGGAAATGCATCAACTACTTGGAGTGAGGACCTTGATAATGAAATCACCTGGGCAAAAGAATTGCATGCCACCCATATTCGATATGATGTTGGAACAAGTGCTTTAGCGAATAATAAAACCCAGGCAATTTTAAGTCAGGGTTTTCAACGGATTAGAGACGAAGGATTAAAACTAATTATCTCTGCTACTGGTGATTATGTATTTTCAAAACAAGAGTTAATGAATTTCATTTATAATGATTCATTATTTATTTCTCAAACATATCAACCAGATTTTATGATCATATTTAATGAAATAAATGGTGAATTACAAGGTTTTCTTAGTCAGGAAGTTTCCATCACAGAATGGATGAATTATATTGAGAATGTGACAACTGTAATAAAATCAAATAGCCCAACCACCAAAATTCTCATTACTTTTCTAGCAATAAAAAGTGGGAGAAATGATTTTCAAACACTTCTAGAAAACTCAACACTAAGCATTGATGCAGTTGGAGTAACGTATTATCCTGTTTTATTTGGATGGAGATTAAGCTCTCTACTTGCTTATAGTGAGATATTTCAAAATTCGAATTCCACTTTGAAATTTTGGATAAGTGAAGTTGGTATGGAATCATTCAATTTTGGAGAGGATGCACAAGCAAAATTTCTTGGAAAAATTATGAGTTTAGCTTCATTATCTGCTGAAATAAATGCTGATGGTGTTTGTATAACGAGTATGAGTGATAACATAGGAATAACAGTTGATCGTGGGATAACAAGTCACCTAGGATTAATTTACTTTAATGGGCGCAAAAAGAAAGCTTTTGAAGCAGTCTCTTATGCTTTTGGAAAAATAAGTGGAGTAATTTAAGAGCAAATCTTTCATTTTATAAGCAAAGCAATTAAAAAGAGGAACATTTTATTTGTTTATATAAGAAGAACTGGAAAAAGTTAAAATAACCATCTTCAATAGATAAATCGATTTTGCCCGGAGGGGCTAGAAACAATGAGTTTTCGCGAAAGAAGATACAAAACACCTACTGACAAAGATATAAAATTAAGATTGTTGGACTGGACAGATTTAAATGGAATAACAAAATTCCACGGTGAGCTTTACGACTCAAATTACTTTGATTCTCCTCCAAACACAACATTAGAAGTTAGATATGTTTTAAGAAACCTTGAAGCCCGTGAATTAGCGGGTGGATTGAGCCTTGTTGCAGAACATCAAAAGGAAATTATTGCCGAAGCAACTTTAGAAACAAGTATTTTTGGTATTCCCGTTCAGAAGCACATAGGTAAAATCTGGCTTGTTGTTTTACCTGAATGGAGACGATTAGGAATAGGAACAGAATTATTGACTGCATTAGAGCATTTTGCAATTAGAAATGGAATTATGACATTATGGACACATTTTGAGAGAGACTGCGAAATAGAAGAGAAATTTTACTGCGAGAAACATAAATACGTTAAAACTGGTCTTGTTAAGAAAGCCCTTATGCGTCAAAATAAACCAAAAGATCACCTGTTAGTTCAGAAGGAACTTCCAAGAGGCGGAATATAGTCCCCAAATATTATATTCCCACTCTATCTTTCTTTATTATCCATAGAATAGATTAGTACTGTATTTTGAACATAGATGAGCTCTATGGCAAGAGATAAAAATGTGATTCTTTCTGAAGGAATTAAATCTCTATTCGGAGAAGATACTTGCCATGAGTGAATCTAAAAAACCAAAAATTGCCATTATAACCCTAATACAAGAAGGAGTTGTAAAAGTAGGGGGAGAACATGCGATGCTCTTTCCTTATGTTGAACAAATTATTAAGACAGCAGAAGATGTTGCAGATAAGATTGAAGTTATTCCATATGTAATCTCTCCTCGACCAAAGAAGCAGGAAAAGTTAGCAAGAGTTGAAGAATTAATCGAGAAAATGAAACAAACAAATGAGGGGCAGATGATCCTTGTTTATAATGGCGCAGCAGGTCCTTATGCTAATCCTTGGAATTGGGAGAAATATGGTCATGAAACAAATAAGGTGATAATTAAAATAGCAAAAGAAAGGAAATTAGATGGAATTGTTATCATGGCTCACGGTTATTCAAGTATCCCAGCGGTACTAAACATAACAGCAGCCAAAGATAATAATCTGTACAACAAAATTCCAATTAACAGTTATTACATCACTCATTCAAGTTATGACGAACATAAAGATAATCGAGCTCAGAGACGTATTCTCGAGACAGAAGTGCAAAATCATGCAAAGATGATTGCAATTAGTCCTTACATGAGAAATCATCTTGCGGAAATCGGTCTTGCTAAGAGCAGTAATGACACTATCCCGTTATATAATGCATTGCCAACCAAAGGTTGGTTCTCTAACAAAGTTGCTAAAAGCATAATCATGGAGATGCTTGAAGAACGAAATGAAAAAGTAGGATTAGGTCCTTTTTATGGTTCAAAGTTGCCTATCAAAGATATTGTTAGCGGGAAAAAAGAATTAGTATTGTACTTTGGAAGAGCGCAAAAATATGTGAAGGGGACAGATGCAGTAATTGCCTGTGCTAAAAACGACCCAAAAAGACACTATATGTTGATCTGCAGTGGTTCCCAATCAGAATTAGTTTGGCATAAAAAGATGATTGCTGAGACAAATAATGCCACATTAGCATGGGAACACAATTCAAAATTAGTTCTTGGAACAGTCCAATTAACGGAAAATAATCCAGATGCTAGAATCACTGCTTTATTCCTTTCTCGTCGAGAACCAATGGGTTTAGTTAGCAGAGAAGTAGTACTAATGCAAGAAAATGGTTCTGTTCTACCAATCGTCTCTGGTCAATGTGGATTTGATGATCAATGGCAAAAAGAATTCAGCTTTGTTGTTTCTAATCCAAGTTCATGTGAAGACGATCCCATTAAACGAAAAACAAATTCTCAACTTGCAAAAGATAATGAGATTTTTATTCATGATGATTGTATTAAGGCTACTCTCAACGCACTAGATGAATTGAGTAAAATACCGGTATCAGAACTAAGAACACGAGTTCAGCAATATAAAGAAGCCATTAAAGAAAACTATTCTCAAAATAGGTATTGGTCTTTTTATCTACAAGCGATAGAAAAATTAGATTCAGAATTTGAATCATATATTAAAGAGAAATTAGAAAAAAATAATCTAGTAACAATACCTAATGTTTAGGTCTTCACTAAGACTACATTAGTTTCATAATCTCATCTAGAATTGGATTTGAATTGTTGCTATCAGGACATTCGGAGCATTCCGAATGTTTCCCACAGTTTTTTTGAGCTATTCCCAAATCAAGTAAAGTCGTCTTAAATTTATCAAAAGATGTTATCTCACCATTGAAATCAATTAGAAACTTGCCATACTCTCCAAAAAATAAACGTGAGATTTTTCTAAGTTTGTTGCTGATAACAGATAAGCTATCATCTAAATCTGAAACAATAATGTAAAGCAGACCATCACTTTTCAGAAAATTCACATTGGAATTCTTAAATTTGAGTTGATCTAAAGATCCTTGTTCAAATTCTTCTGAGAAGGATATCAATGCATCAAAAAATCCTGAAAGTAATATAGGATTCCCATGCAGACTATGACAGCTTCCGAAATTCCCACTTAGTAAAGTGGAACCATCTTTAATTATAATCAAATTCTGTATCATTCTACTATAATATCCATTGATTGTTATAAAATAGCTTTCAATAATTTTCTAAGATAACCGAAGCATCTTAAACTAAGTTTATTATAAGAACTTTTCATTAGAAATTTGCTGATACACATACCTTTATTTTTTTAACTAATAAAATGTCAGCTACATATTGAAAAATGAATTATTTCCTAAATAAAATCAATCGAATTAAAAAAATATATCTGAATTGTGATCCATTAGAGGGTTTAATCATGGTAAAAATAGAAAGAAAAGAAGATGAAATTACAAGTAAAAATTCAAAAGACCCTCAAATGAATCAAGAGTCAAACAAATCAGTAATTACAGAAGATATTGGCGTTCTAAAACAAGAATTAATTGAAACTGAAAGGAAAGCATTAGGACTTTTTGAATTAACAAATGATGCCATTTTTTTGATTGATCTTGATGGTAAATATATTGATGTAAACCAGCGAGCAGCAGAAATGCTTGGTTATAATCGACATGATATGATTGGTCAAACAAAAATTAATTACATAGTTGAAGAAGAACATGAAAGCGCAAATGAAAAACTTGAAGATTTATTAGCTGGAAGAATAATTCCAATTTACACTAGAAGATTCAAGAGAAGTGATGGAACAGTTTTCCCAACAGAAATAAATGCAGCTGTTGTTCAAGATGAAGAAGGAAATCCTGCATATATTCAAAGTGCAGTAAGAGATATAAGTGAAAGAATTGAAGCAGAAGAAGCTCTAGAACGTGAAAGAAGAGCTTATCATCTAATTGCAGAAGCAACAATTTTTGCTACTGATATCAAAGATTTGGGTCAACGAATTATCTCAGGAATTACCCATATATTGGGTTTTGATGCTTCAACATTCAGATTGTATGATCCCGAAACAGGTTTACTTTTTCCTGTAGCACAGGAAGATTTCGTTCAAAATACACCTGACCCCGCGGTTGTTCCACAACCATTAGATAGTCCAAATCATATCTTTGCATTAGCTGCGAGGGAGAAGCGAGCATTAGTTTCCTCCAGATTTGAGGATAGAAAGTTACTCGCTCCTTATCAAGAGAAAATGAAAAAATTAGGTATACATGCCTTCATTACTTGGCCAATTTTGGATGGTAATAATCGACTTTTGGGTGTTTTACAATTAGTATCATATGCTCCTAAGGAAATACCTGAAGAAGACATGATATTCTTTCAAACAATAGCTCGAATGTTTACCGTAGCATTAGAAAGGAAACGAGCAGAAGAAAAATTAAAAGAAAGTGAAGAAAAATACCGCTCATTCGCTCAAAACTTCCAAGGAATTGCTTATCGAACAAAAATAGATTGGACCCCCGTTTTCTTTCATGGGGCTGTGAAAGATATAACTGGTTATAGTGAGGATGAGCTTCTTTTCTGGAATCCAAGATGGGAAACTATCGTGCATCCCAATGATAAGGAATACTTAAGTAAAATGGAAAATGAATTGCGAATAATTCCCGGTCATGTATTTGAGATAGAGTATAGAATAATAAGAAAAGATGGACAAATTCGTTGGGTACATGAAATTAGTCAAAATATTTGTGACGAGAACAGAATTCCTATTTATATTCAAGGAGCAATTAATGATATTTCTGAGAGAAAACGAACTGAAAACATGCAAATTATCCAGCAAGATCTAGGTATATCATTGAGCTCAATAACTAATCTAAAAGAGGCATTGGATTCAGTGCTAAAAGCAACCTGTAGAATTGATGTAATAGAGTGTGGGAGTATCCATCTCGTAGATAAGGATACTGGTTTTCTTAATCCTATTTCAACAAAAGAATTGAGTAAAGATTTTGTAGATAAAATATCATATTTCTCAACAGAATCACCGTTCACTAAAGCAATAATGACTGGTCAGCCCATTTATAGTGACTTTAATGACTTGATAGAAGATATAGAGGAAAATATAGTAAAAAATGAAAAACTTCATGCCTTAGCAAATATCCCAATTTATTCTGAAGATAAAATTGTTGCAATATTAACCTTAGGTTCTCGAACTTCTGATACAATTCCAATTAATACTCGAAAAACTTTGGAAATAATATCTTCAATTATTGGGGGAGCTATTGCTAGGATTAGAGCTGAATTTGCTCTGAGAGAAAGCGATGAGAAATATAGAACTTTCGTTCAAAACTTTCAAGGAATTGCATATCGATTAAACCATCAAAACGAACTTGTATTCTTTGCAGGAGCTGTTGAAGAAATAACAGGTTATATGTCAGAAGAATTAGTTGATGGAAAATCAAGTCGTGATGAAATTATTCATCCTTATGATTTGGAAGAAATAAACAATAAGCTAAAAGAATCAACAAACTCTCCATCGAATATTGGAAAACATGAATATCGAATTATTACAAAAGATGGGAAAATACGTTGGGTACAAGATATTTGGCAACCATTAAAGGATGAGGTAGGAACAGTTGTTGGGTTCCTCGGATCAATGCACAATATAACGGATAGAAAACTGGCTCAGAATGAGATTCAAAAACTATATCAGGATTTGGAACGAAGAGTTGAGGAACGAACAGAACAGCTAACTGCAACTAATAAAGAATTATCAGCATTCTCATATTCAGTTTCACATGATTTGCGAACCCCAATACGACACATTGGGGGATTTGCCACTCTTTTAGAGAAACGTATAACTTCCATAGAAGGCGTGGATGAGAAAATAATCAGCTATACACAAAAAATCATAGATTCAGTAGAGGAAATGAACAAACTCATAGATGGACTACTAACATTCTCAAGAATGAGTAGAGTTGAAATGGTGAAAATAAGAATAAACTTCACTGAATTAGTTCAAGATGTCTTAAACGATTTCCTAATTCTACTTGGAAATAGAAAAATAGATGTTTCAGTGAGCTTCTTGCCTGATGTATTAGGTGATCCTTCCTTATTGCGATTAGTTTTGGTAAATCTAGTAGCTAATGCTTTGAAATTCACAAAGAAAAAAGATATTGCAGAAATTGAAATCGGAACAATGCCATCAAAAGACCCAGATAAAACAACAGTCTTCATACGCGATAATGGTGTTGGTTTTGATATGAAATACTATGATAGATTATTTGGAGTCTTCCAGAGACTGCACAAAAATGAGGATTTTGAAGGAACTGGTATTGGGTTAGCAACAGTTCAAAGAGTCATTAGAAGAATGGGTGGAACAATTTGGGCTGAGAGCGAAATTAACAAAGGGGCTACTTTTTATATCTCAATACTTAAAGCATCTGAAGATGAGGAAGAGAAACAAGAAGAACTGTAATAATTTTATAATTGATATTTCCACAGTGGAATCGATTTTGAGAACGCATTGTTCTCATCATTTTTCTCGATGTTATCAAACAATTCCAACAGTGAATCTTTTACCAGATATAGATTTCTTGTTGATGTCGGATAACTTAAGGCAAAATTCAGTAGTGGAAAGTATTTTTCTTCTAATTCTTGTACTGCATTTATCAACATGGGATATAATCCATTTGGAATAGGTAGCTCTTTTACCCAAGCAATTGCTACTGGAGCAGTTGGTTCTGAACCTTCAGCTATGAAATATGTCGCTATTGCGATTTGATTAATCGCTTCTTGACAATGCTCAAATACTGCGTTATGGTTTAGAGTCCTTCTAGATCTCATTCCAGCTTCATGTTTTTTGAGCACTGCTTCCACTAGTTGGGTAATTCTATTTGGGTCATTTATCATTTTACTAACCTTTCATCAATGTAACTTGTGAATTTCTTTTTTAAATACTATTCGAAATTATTCGTCTATCCAACTTGCAATGTAGTAGAGATTTCCACTTGATGTATCAATATTTGGATTCTTTTTCACTAATTTTCCTTTTAGTTTTTCTTCCATTGCAGTTAACACAAAATGACTTAATGCTATTCCCATATCCATTTGCTTCATTGGTGGTAACTCATCATTAGATTGTTTACGACTCAAACAAAGATAAAAATGATAGGTATCTGTTTTTTTCTCTTTGACGATTCTCCAAGGTTCTTTATTCGCTGCAGAAGGTCCGATACGCACCATTTCTAAAGCTGTTGTATATTTCCCTGCAACATTTTCAGTTAATGGTGAGGAAAAATCTCCAAGGTAAAATAATTCTGACCATGGTTTTCGTTTTCTTGATCCTATGCTCCAAGATATGATTTTTTCATATGCTTTTGGTTTTTCAAGGGAATATCCAACAGGTGTTGTTGCTGCAATGTATTCGTTCTCTTTTATTTCAGAACACTTCTCAAATTGACTATATCGAAATGATCCCCCTAACCAGACAGTACCTAAACCCAGCTCTGTCATCTTCAAAATGATATTTTCAAAACTAAAGCCAAAATCCACAATATTTTTCTCTTCTTTGTTTAGTATCCCTATTATAAAATAACGAGCTCCTCGAACAAATCCATAAGTTCCAAGTCTACGTTTTTCCGAAGAATCATCGTTTCCACAAGTAATTAATTCAAAACGACTTTTACCACCAAAAGGACCTGTAAATTCTTTTTTCAGAATTTGGTTTATCTTCTGTAATTTTTTGGATTCAATATCAAGATCCTTATAAGCTCGCTTTGAAGTACGTTGATTAATTGTTTCAATTATGGAGTTCTCAAATTTCATAGTCATACAACTACAGTATAAAGAAAAAAAAGTAATGGTTAAGAAAATTACCATTACAATCAATTAGTAATCGTCTTTAGCTACTTCTTCGATGTAGTCAATTTGTTTGAAGAGCTTTCTTCTTTTCTTATCCTTTTTCTCTTCATCCATCAAGATACCTTCTTGTTCAGGTCCTGGTGTAATAACTGGTTTGGGTAGTTGTGATGGGAAGAATATTGATCTTAGACCACCAATAAAAGCAATAGGAAAATATACAAAACCAACATAATAAGCGATATAGAAGTCCATGTCAGGATAATACGTAAGTCGATCAAAACTTCTAAACATGAGAATGCTTGCTAACCCAATAATTGCAGATATTGAGAATACAATCCCTGCAATGCGTTGTAGAGTATTGCTTCGCCATTTATTTTTTCCAAGGAAAAATGCAGAACAAAAAAGAAAGACTGCACTAATGACTATAAAGATGAAAATCACAATAGAATAATTTGGCAAAGTCCGAAATGTTCCACCATCAGCATAAATAGATTTTGGATCCAGACGATTATATTGCTGCCATGCTCCAAAAATCCAAATATTTTCAATCATAGATTCAGTGCCAGCAGTAAAAGTTCTCCAAGAACAAGGAATGCCAAAAATCATAGCATTACCTAAGAGAACAATACAAAAAAGTATAATTAATGTCCATCTATCTCTATATTTCTCAGTCGATACTGTCATTAAATAATCCCTTTATTAAAAAATAGTTTAACATGAATATAAAGTTAATTAAATAAAAATTATTAATGGGAGTTTTGAGCTGGGTAACTCAAAACCACATTAATCTGAGTGATGACACTCAGGGAGATAAGTCTATGTTAGCTATTTGATATGCGACCATCGCGAAGTTGCAACAAGAGATCAGTTCTTTCCCAAACCATTGGATCATGAGAAACAATAACCACAGTTACTCCAGTCTTTTCGCTGAGGTTTCTTAGTAGTTGAATGATTTCATTCCCTATCTTAGTATCTAAGTTTCCAGTTGGTTCATCAGCAAAGATGATGGTAGGATTATTGATAAGAGCGCGAGCAATGGCTACTCTTTGTTTTTCACCACCGCTTAATTCCTTAGGTTTATGACTAGCTCTATTCTCTAAGCCAACTTGCTCAAGGATATTCATTGCTCGTTCACGATCAGCTTTCTTGATACCCTCAGGAATTAAAGGTAAGAGAACATTATCTAAAGCAGACAAAGTAGGAATTAACAAGAAATCTTGAAAGATAAATCCAATTTTGTTTTTACGAATATCCGATAATTCATTCTCAGAGAGTTTTGTAATGTCTACGCCATCAATAATTGCTCTACCAGATGTAGCCGAATCCATGCAACCTAGAATATTTATAAGAGAGCTCTTACCAGACCCGCTTGGTCCAGCAATTGCAATTACTTTTCCTTTTTCAATGCCAAAGGTAACGTTATCTAATGCTGTAACCATTGAAGGCAAATCTGGGTTGTAAATTTTATAAAGATTATAGGCTTTAATGATATAATTATTCGATTTATCTAATTCGCCGTTTTCGAGGTGTTGTATTTGATCTACCATTTCTTTATTCCTCCTAAGTTGCTCTTAGAACCTCCATCGGTTTAATTCTTGCAGCTCTAATGCCGGGGATTAACCCTCCAGCAAGTCCTAGACCTAAACCATACGCAAGTACTTGGAGTACAATTTGCCAGGTTATTGTAACAAATGTTTGACCTGCGCCCAATTGAACGAAAAAGATCAATCCACCGCCGAGAGCAAAACCTACAAGTGCTCCAATTAATCCAATTGTAATTGATTCTAAAATTATGTCTAAGAAAATTGATCTATTTTTCCAGCCTGTGGCTTTCATTATAGCAAATTCTTTCATTCTTTCGCTTACTCCCATGAGTTGAGCGACAACTATTGCCATACCACCGGCAACAATTACAATTATTATAAGGATGGTTTGGAATATCTCAAAATTTGCCATAATTTCACCCATGCTTTCGATTTCAGCTCCAAGACCAGTAACAGATAATTTTGGTTCAAGTTCTTCTAGCTCAGCGATATAAATTTCCGTTTCTTCAACACTTACACTATCAAAACGAATTCTGGCTCTATTATATCCTTCTTGTTCAAAGGGAAGACTAAGGGTGTTTATTTGTAAACTAGTATTGACGGACATAACGAAACCCGGATCAAGAATTCGGGTCATTTCTTCTCCTGCATCATAAACTCCTACAATTGTAACTGCAACAGTATAAGTATAATTAATTGGTAAATCAAATGATTCGTCTAAAGTGAAGACTGAGGAACCACCTTCAAGAATGTAATCAGCAATAATTACTTCAAAATCATTCGCAAAAATCTGCCCAGCAGTAATTTTGGTTGTTGGGCCTTCAAAAGTAGCATCTTCATCTGGATTCACTCCTATAGCTCCCAGAGCAAATGCACTCATATCCATGCCTGGTCCCATCATCCCCCCTTCTATAGTTACATTATCTGCAAACTGCCGGAAATTATTAACTACAACTTCAGGACTGAGAGCTAGTATTTTATCACTCGAATCAATTGTTCGAATAATATCTGAGATATTTTTCGGAAGTTGAGAAAGTGTTAGTTGTGTATCAAATTCTTGAACTTCTACATCACCAACTGTTTCTGCAACTGCATCTCCTAGTAAACTGTCGAAACCAGCAGAAGCTGATGAAAGAGTTACCATTAATGCTATCCCAATTGCAATCCCTACTATAGATAGCGCTGCAACGAGTTTCTTTCTAAATGCATTCTTCAAAGCAAAACGTATTGTCTGAAATACCAATTTTTTATCACCATGTTATTCTACTATGAAATATTTCTGTTTATAATTCGTTTATTTTTTGTTGACACTAGTATAAACAAAACGGAATCTTTATATAAACATTTGCAAACATAATAAAATTGAGTAAGAATGCCTGAGGAATTAACCAAATTAAAAAAGGATCAAAGAAAAGAATCAATTTTAGATACAGCATTAAAAGTAATGTCAGAAAAGGGGATAGAAGCGACGACAATGCGAGAAATTGCTAAAGTTGAGGGCATTTCAGAAACACTTCTGTACCGGTGTTTCAAGAATAAACAAGAAATCTTCATAGCAATAATCCAGTCAAGAGCTGAAAGAACTTTTCAGGGGTTGGAAGAACTAACTGAAACTATCAAAGGTATGATTCCTGATCCGGAGGTTACATTACCGTTGATTTGGAAATTAGGAAAAAACAAACTTCTGGAAAATAGAGATGTTATTTCCTTATTTATGAAAGAACGAGAAAATATGAGGGAGCAGTTTAAGGGTAAGCGATCTTTAATGGATAGACCTCCTGACGGATTCAAGTTTTTTGAGAGATTTCAAAAACTACAATTCAATTCCACTTTAACTGATTATTTTAAACGATGCAAAGGTAAAGGAAATCTTAGAAATGATATTGAACCGAAAATCGTGGCAAGAATGTTTATTGGGTTAATGATTCCGCCTACAATACCTCCCTTTTTCAGATTTAAAGATCCAATGAATGGGTTTGATGAAGATGCTCTCGACGAATTTATTGAAGCTCAAATTAAGATTTTCTTGCAAGGGATTTTGCCAGTTAAAAAGAAATGAATATTATTTTCAAGAAATCCATTTGAAATTTTCCTATAAAGAATGGTTTAATAATTAGATGTTAGATTAAGTTGTTTGTGTACGTAGAAAAACGTAAATATTGAAAGGAAGGAATGAGTTTTGAGCGAAGAAACAAAGCAATTACTTCTCAGGTTAAAGAAAGAGAAGAAAGTCAATAAACAAATAGAAATAATTCAGAAATTGAAGGAACACAATCAAGAAGAAATGGTAAATCATGTTTTGTTAGTTCATCTCGATCGGAAAGATCATGATACACTAAGAATGGAAATTCTAAGTGCTATTAATAGTAATGATGATGTTATCGTAAAACCTTTTGCTCAAATTCTAAATGATAAATATGAACCTCTTTCTGTAAAAGAAAAAGTAGTTCAGCTATTAGGAGAAAATAGGGGGAAGAAAGCACTAGGAGTTTTATTATCTGCTGTTAAAAAATTCAAGGATGCAAAATTAGTAGATAATATTTCTTATGCTCTTACATTTTTTGAAGATGATCGAGTCATTAAACCCCTAGTTAAAGCCCTGCGACATGATGAATTGCGTTTACAGGCTCTAACTGGTTTAGCTAGAAATGAAACATTGTTGCTTGGTTCAATGGCTCTAATAAAAGAATTAACATTATTAGAAATCACAAAGAGCTTTGAAAAACTTCACTATGAACAAATAATGGATACAATTTTTGATGAATTCGGATATAATAACAAAGAAGAATTAATTGCTGCTGTTAAAAGCAAATCCATAAAAAACAAGATTGATGT
>DAOVPS010000163.1:0-7664 GCA_030629105.1 Candidatus Heimdallarchaeota archaeon | reverse complement strand
GACGTTTTCCTTCGTTGTTGAAAAGCGAGCTTGGCAGATGCGCTGTCAGGGAAGAAAAGAGGATTGTTGCAGAATTTAAGGTGAGTAAAAATGAATAATAAAAACAAAAAACGATAAAATGACTAGAATTTATCTAGTCATTGTATATTTTATTCTCGGAAACTTTCCTAGAGAATCTTCAATTCTTTACCAATTTTCTCGAAAGCACCTAAAGCGGTGTTACCCAAGAGAAAACGGAAAAATAGGACGGGGAGGAAAACTAATGCCCTATCCACTACTTTGAAAGTTTTCCTTTTAGAAATTTAAGTTATTACCTCTTCCTCCTTCTTAAGAGAACCAATGCCACAACGATTCCTAGAGTAGTTGTCAAAATAGCTGAAGTGAAAAGGATTCCCGATTCAACCGTTATGGTGATTGTTTCGTTCAGAGTGACAGTTTCAGGTGGTTGAGAATAACCTGGATAACTCAAAGGATCATTAGGATCAGTCAGCCAAATGATGACTTCCGCATAATCATTATACCCATCACCATCAGTATCATGTTTAGTGGGATCAGTACCAAGAATTAGTTCTTCATGGTCAAAGAGGAGATCGTCATCCGTGTCTTGATCAGCTGGATCGGTTAGATAAATGTAGACCTCATCACCATCTAATAGAGAATCATCATCTGAGTCAGTATCAAGGGGATCTGTACCATGAGTGAAAACTTCCTCACCATCCAGCAAACCGTCATCATCAGAGTCATCATCAATAGGATCAGTTCCGTATACCAATAATTCATCTCCGTCCAATAAATCATCATCATCACTGTCGGCATCGATTGGGTCGGTTACGGAATAGTATATCTCGTGCCAATCATCAAGCCCGTCAGAATCAGTATCAGGAGCTGAAGGATTTGTATTGTAGAACTTTTCTGTCAGATCATCCAGATAATCACTGTCACTATCCATATGCCCTGTGTGGAAAACAGACCCTCTAAAACAATGCCAAGGAGCAGCACCACTGGAACTCACACCTGACAAACCTAAGCAATAGAGCTTTAAATCACCTCCATCTCCTACAAGTATTTCAAAAATACCGTCTGCATCTATATCAGCAATACAAACAACAGCTGATCGCATAACACCTATTGGATAACTACAAATCAAATTTCCAGTGTGATCAAGACAGTAAAGGTTAGCACCGCTTCCTACAACTATTTCTAGGTTACCATCATTATCTAGGTCTGCTATAGCTGGATCAGAAAGATATAAACCAGCATCAAATTCCCACTCAAAACCACCTGTATGATTTAAGCACCACAAAACTCTACCTGTTGCCAATACTTCTAATGTACCATCATTATCAAGGTCAACGACAGCGGGTGATGATTCTTCGTTAAAACCAAGATTTCCATGATTACTCCACTCAACACCACCTATGTGATTAAAGCAGAAGAGATCATCATCTAACACAATTAACACCTCTAGTGTGCCATCATTATCTAAATCCCCAATACATGGTGAAGATATGAGGTTTTCTACACCAAAAACCAAGTAGCTCCACTCCAAACCACCAGTATGATCAATACAATATAGATAGGCATCTGAACCAATGTAACGAGTAGCTCCTACAACTATTTCGAGAGTACCATCATCATCCAAATCAGCAACAGCTGGGGAGGAATAGAATTCATAATGTTCAGTTAAGAATTCCCACTCAAAACCACCTGTATGATTTATACAAAGAAATCTTTCATTATCGTTTCCAACCAATACTTCTAGCTCACCATCATTATCTATGTCAGCAATCGCGGGGGAAGAAGTAATTGGGTCATCTGTGAAGTAACTCCATTCAATACCTCCGGTGTGGTTAAAACAGTAAAGAAAACCATCCCTTGATCCAACTAATACTTCTAGTCCGCCATCACCATCTAAATCGGCCACAGCAGCAGAAGAAACAATCCAATTACCTGTGGTGTAACTCCATTCAATACCACCAGTGTGGTTAAAACAATAAAACGTATCATCAATTGCTCCAGTAAACACTTCTAGTGTTCCATCACGATCAAGATCAGCAACCATAGGAGAAGAATAGATTTCATTAATATAATAACTCCATTTCTCATACACTCCCATTGCTTGGGGGAGAAATTCATCTTCAATACTCTCATTTGTTTTCGCGTCGATTTTTCTTGGTTTGGCAAAAACAACAACTACTAGTAGAATGATTATTACATAGCTTTTTCTTGAGACTTTCAATTTAGCACCCGCCCCGAAAGGCAGAGAATTATTGTCTTGGGAATTCTTGTATCTTTCGCAAAAAAAATCTCTAAACAAATTTTATTTGAAGCATTTATCTTGAAAAAGCTGCTAAAAACAATAAAAAAAAGAGATAGCGAGGAATGAATCCTCATCTAAAGAATCTTCAATTCTTTACCAATCTTCTCGAAAACACCTAAAGCAGTATTAAGATGATCCTTGGATAACCCAGCAGTCATCATAACTCTGATTCGAGCAGTTCCACGAGGAACCATTGGGAAAACAATTGGTAAGGCGAAAATTCCTTCTTCGTATAATCTGTTACTCATTGCTTTTGCAGTATCATTTTCACCACAAATAATAGGTGAAATAGCTGTGGGAGCATCACCAGCAGCAACAGTAATAGCATGATCGAATCCAAGATTGACAATGCCCTTCTTGAAGAAAACAATATTATCAAGGAGGTTAGCAACAACAGGAGCAAATTTACCATCTTTATTCTCAAGAACTTCAATTGAACCAAGAGAAGCACCCGCAACTGCAGGAGGATGAGAACCACTAAGAAGATAAGTTCGAGTCTTATTTCTGCAGAAATTAACTAAATCTTTAGAACCGGTAATAGCACCACCGACAGTACCCATTGCTTTACTGAAAGTGTTCATCTCAACATGAACTTTGCCTTGAAGACCATAGTGATCAACAATGCCTTTGCCCTTTTTGTTTCGACCTAAAACACCGTCACCATGAGCATCGTCAACATAAATCATAGCGCCAAATTGCTCACTAAGCTTCTGGATTTCATCAAGCTTAGCAACGTCGCCGTCCATCGAAAATACTCCGTCTGTAAGAACAAGTATTCTTCTGGCGTTTGCTTTCTCTGCATTCTTCAAGCATACCTCTAATCCAGCCATATCGCTGTGTTTGTATATGAAATCTCTTCCTCTTTGGGCTTTAGAGAGTCGAACACCATCAATAATAGAACCGTGATTTAGTTCATCAGAAATAATTACATCTTCTGTTGATGGGACTAATTGAGGTATTACTCCAGCATTTGCTGCGTATCCTGTTTGTGTGATCATAACTCCTTCTTGCTCTTTAAAGTCTGCAAGTCTTCTTTCTAATTCTTCATGGAGCCACATATTTCCTGCGATTGCTCTCACGGAACCTGATCCTGCACCGTATTTCTCGACTGCTTCTAAAGCTTTCTTGACTACGTGCGGATGTGTGCTTAAATTCAAGTAGTTGTTTGAGCACATCATAATTACTTTCTTGCCTTCAACAACGCACTCTGGGTCTGATCTGCTTTCCAAAGTTTTGTGTTTCCAATCAAGATTTTTATCAACTAGCTCTTGATATTCTGTTTTTAGAAAACCATCTGGGTCTCTTTTTGTCATTACTAATTCTCCAATATCATTTGATTCTTTACCATTTACGAGATTATTATGCGTTTTAAGTCTTTTTTCTCTATTTCTATTGTGTAAAAGTGATTGGTTCTATGTTGTAGATGATATCTTTTATTTGTCTTTTACTGGTTGCTGGTATTTTTTGTCCTATTGTTAGTAGTTTTGCATTTACCCACTCGAACGTTCCTATAAAATTCACTTGTTCCCATAATCGAATTAATCCTTCCCAGAATATCATAACGAAAGCAATTGTAATTACCGCTTGCCATAATTTTGCATCAAATGGTCCTTCTACTGCTAGTGATGCTACATGCCACCCAGTTGTTATTTGAACTAAATATCTTGGAATAACTGCTATTATTTCCAAAGAAAATATCGTTAATGATATTGCTCCGTATCTCCTCCAGTAGCGACTTATCTTCACAAACCTTCCTGTTTTCCCTTTGAATTCTACTAACCATAAACTTAAACTCAAAATGCTTAGTTGCCCGAAAGTTGAGATGAAAAATATTTGTGCTGCTTGTCCCATGTGCATAAAGGTATAATCTTCTTTTATTACCCCAATAATTATCATTGTCACGTCAATTGGCAGAAGAGCTAATCCAGTCAGGAAGATAAACAATGGTATTCTTCTATCTGGTTTCTTTTGTGCTAATCCCATCCCGATTATCGCTCCCATCAGCGAAACGGCAAAAAATGGAAATATAGGCATATATTGTCCAACAAGAAATGCTAAAAATTGTCTTAGGAAGAAATCACCAGCCCCCGTAGGAGGCCAATCGAATTGCCTATCACTCAGATGTACTCCTGGGAATTCATTAAAATTATTAGAGATTGCTTGTGAGAGAAACGGTGATGTAACAATAATCACAATTATTAGAGAGATATAAATAGAAAGAGCTCTTATGTTCTTTTCTTTTCCTTGTGATTTTGGTCTTAGCACTAAGAAGTAATGTAAAAGGCTTACAAGTATAATGCTCCAACCAATGATATGTAGTGTTCCAAAATCAAAGGATCGCTTCAACATGTAAAGTACCGGATTTTCATCACTCAGCAGAACTGTTTTTCCGAGTAATCCAACTGGATGTAATATCATTTCGAATAAATATCCATAAACTACTATGATGGATCCCGTTATCAATTGTTTTAGTAATACTTTATTTGGCTGTTCTCCTCTTTCTACTCTTTTTTCTGCTGTATAAACTTGAACAATTATACTTATCAAAAGGAAAGCACTTGTAAAAGTTGCAAGTATTGCATAAGCACTTGCTATGACCATAACTAAACCAGTCCTCTCACCAAATCCCTCAGAATAAATGATCCACTCAAGATTATAGGTTGAACGTAATTGATGACCTGGGATCATCAGAAATATCGCTACTCCTCTAAGAAAATCCAAAGTTAGAATTCTTTTCAAAGGTTTTTTCTCTTTTTTTTCTACTTTCGTTTCCTTTGTTTCAAGAGCATTTGGGCTTTCCAGAACCTTGAGAATGCGATTTTCTTCTTCCATTGAGTATTCACAGCTTGCTTATTACTTCCAAATGAAGTTTTAATAATATAATTTCTTGAGCTAAATAAATGTAATCTGAATAATTAGATTCAAGAGTAATGAAATATGAGTAAATTTAGAAAATGATTACTTTTATTAATGAAAAGTTGTAGCGTTTTGATAGAAGATTTTTTATCTTAACCTTTTTTGTTAAGAACTTAGGAAGTGAAAAAATATCATGTCAAGAAGACCAACCACAAAAAAAAGTAGATTAGAAGATGATTTGTTTGATCCGGATAAAGACGTAGATGAAATCTACGCTGGTTTACCGTTAAGAAATGAACTAGTAGTAGCTACTGTCAGAGAAGTCATGGGTCATGGTGCCTATGTTTCCCTAGATGAGTATGGTGAAATCCGAGCTTATGTTCATATTTCGGAACTCTCGAGAACATGGGTTAAAAACATAAGAGTTCATGTTCGAGAAGGACAGCGGATCGTTGCGAAAGTTTTACGTATTGATCCCTCAAAAAGGCAAATTGATCTTAGTATTAAACGTGTTCCAGAGCAAATGAAGAAATTGAAGCTTTTAGAAGCCAAACGTGGCCAAACTGCTGCAACTTTATTCAAAATGATTGTTGATAAAATGCCTGAAGCTGAGCGCAAAAAAGCCGATGATATTATTGATATTTTTATAACACATCATGAATTGTTATACTATGGTTTGGAATTTGCTTCAACAGCCACTCTCAAGGATCTTACAAGTTTAGGAATTGAAGAGAATTGGGCAAAAGTCATCCGAAAAATTACTTCTGAAAATATTGTAAAAGCAACTGTGGAAATAAAGGGTATAGTTGAAATTTCTATTCCAGGTGGAGATGGAGTTGTTCATTTACGTGAAGCTTTAATTGCCGGCACAGATAATGTTCGTGAGAAAAACTCCAGCATCACTATTTATACTGAGGGAAGTCCCAGATATGCATTAGAAGTTCAATCCGAAGATTACAAGATTGCAGAAAGAGCTCTTGAAAATGCTTTAGAAAGAATAGAAGATATAGTTGAACGACATAATGGATCTTTCGCTTTTACGAGAAAGAAATAAACTAGTCAATAATAGATTGGAGATTAAACAAATGTCTCTTCACAAATGCTTGAAATGTGGAACATATACCTTACAAGAGACTTGTTCCAAGTGCAAAGAAAGAGCAGTCTCACCTGCTCCCGCAAGATTTTCTATAGAGCATTCTAAGAAATATGGAAAATACCGAAGAGCACTAATGAAGAGAATGAAGGAAGAACAAGAGAACAAATAATCTTTTTCACTTCTTGTTTTTTAGAATATGGTGCACCTCCCGGGATTTGAACCCGGGTTCCGACCTTGGGAGGGTCGAGTCTTACCAGGCTGGACCAGAGGTGCTATTAATAATACGCGAACTTTCTACTCAAAATCTTCATCATGTTTTTCAGAAGGGCCAGAGCGATCATCGTTCGCGCATTTTATTATCAAATTTCACAACAAAAAAGGTTTTCGAGAAGTATGAACTTGTGAATCTATTTCATGTTTTTTTCAATCGTTTTAAAACTGCTTCACTAGTTAATTCTCTTATTGCATCTGAAGCAATCCATTTTGCATTCTTAGATTCCATTTCCGCGATTTTTTCAGCTGCTTTTATTGCTTCTTTATTGAGTGATAGGTTTCTTTTACCGATTTGTCGTAATGCCCAATTAATTGCTTTTTTGACTATATTTCTTTCATCAGCTGCTTCTCTTTTGATAAGCGGTAGGAATTCCAAAATCTCTTTATCACTTTTTGTTTTATCACTCCATGCTACTCGAGCAATTAAAGCAAATCCTGCTCGTTTAACATATTCCTCTTCTCGTTTAGTCCACTCAAAGATTTTTTTGACAGTATATTCTGTTCTATCGAATAAATTCATAATACACTGATCACAAATTTCCCAGTAATCAAATTCCTTAACCCACTCTTCCATCTGTCCTTCTGTTATTGTTGAAGGATCTTCAATCATACATGCTAATATTCTCGTTTCTCGAGTTTTTTTCGACCATAATTTCTTAGCTAATTCGGAATTTCTCCCAGCATCTTTCGCGATTTTTCTTAAAACAGGAATTTTTACACCATATGCGTTTTCCGGTGTTATTCCAACTCGAGCCATACCTGCAAGAGATTCTGGGTCAGCGTTTTCTTCTAGCATTTGCAGTATTTCTTCATATGATATACTCTTCTTCTGATTCATTTTATCACCAAAAAAAAATAATTGAAGAGCTGTTACATGAATAATTAAATCATTCAAGAACAACTTACTCTTCTTCTGCACTCTCTTCTATGAATTTATTAAGAATAGTTTGAGCATCAGGAAATGAATCGTCTTCGAATTTCTCCATTGATCCATCTCTACCTAAAGATAATTGAGGTTTTCCTTGCCAAACATTACAATAACCCTCTTTTATCTCGAGTAAATTACCAAAGCTTGCTTCGTTGATTTTACTTCCCCACAAGCTAAAAGTAAGTGTACCT
>DAOVPS010000007.1:0-33177 GCA_030629105.1 Candidatus Heimdallarchaeota archaeon | reverse complement strand
TATACAATGAAGTTTTAGCAAATAATACCTATTTTGAACCTGCTAGTGAGTGGATAGAACCCTATACAATTTTGGAAGAGGATATGTATGGAAGTAAAGTAATTAGTGCTCAATTTGAGCCTACACTTGGAAACACTACTATTTACTATGATACTTATTATACTTTACAAAATAATTCAGACATTAGACAGGAAAGTGAAGGTTTCAGTTCGTTATCAACTCTAGTTGCTTCTGATTCCACTTTAAGTGATAGATATCTTCAGCTTCCAACTGATTATCCAACTCATGCACCAGATACCGTACAAATAGCAAATAGTTTGCTTAATACTTCTAACACTATATATGGTCAAGTTTACAGAGATATGTTTTGGCTTGCGAATAATTGTAGTTATGATATTGATATGTTGTTAGGCCTTTCTACTGAAGAACCAGCCCCAGGTGAGGATTTTGTAGAGTGGTTTTTGGATCGTCGAATGGGCACTGCCGCTCATTATGCAGCTGCCTTATCAATTATTTGTCGTTTGCAGAATATTCCATCACGTATTGTTTTAGGCTTTTCTTCTGGTGATGAAGTTGGCAGCGAATTCATAATAAGAGCAAAACACATCCATTCATGGGTTGAGGTTTTCATTCCAACAGCTAGTGGTGGTTATTGGGTTGCATTTGATCCATCACCTTTAATTCCAGGTTTACGTGATCAATTTGGTGTAAACACCATTGGTTTTGAATCTGTTTTCTATTGTACAAATGAATTCTTTATCTCTCCCATGCATATGTTACCACAACCTTCGTATCCTTATTTTGTACCAAATCCTCTCTCTACCGCTTGGTACAATGATCCCTATAATCCTGGAACTTGGTATGGTCCATATATTAATAGATCACAGTCCTTTTCCCTAACAGCCTATCTAGCCATTGGAAATGATCAAGATTTCTTTAATTATCTTTTAGGTCTAGGGTCTGGTGACTTAGAGTTTGTTCAAGGAGAACAAATTACTTTCATAGATACTACAACAAGCGATATCCTTGGTTCTGCTTTAACTAATATTGATGGTGAAGCTACGATTAGTTATTCATATCCTGTTGACGCAGCTAGTGGATTGCACTATATAGTTGCTGAGTGGCAAGGTATTCGAACTCCAACATATGATTTGAGATATATTCCTCTAAGTTTTGTTGATACCGGTGTTATCGTTACTGGTAGTGTGAATATTACCTCAAGTAACCCTTATCCCAATATAGGAACTATCAGAATATCCAATCCACTTTATACAATAAGCTCTTACGAATTTGTTTCTTCTAATACACAATTAGAAAATATTGTCACAATTTTTCAAGTAATCTTCTTTACTTCAAGAGATTTCATCTAAAATAATCTTTTTCTGCAGGTCGAATCAAAGTTTTTGCTGAAATATCCTTTTTAGAAAATTTGTAACCACGAATTATTATTACAGGTGTTCCTTCCTTAGCTTCTCCCATTATTAAACCCGCTGCAGAACATATTTGATCGGCAACTGAAACTGTTGATGTTTTTAAGGAATATCCGAATAGATCTGTTTCTTTTTTATACCTCTTTAACGGATCAATTCCTGAACATCCAATTGCAATATTTATAGCACCAAGTCTAAATGGTCTATTGTGGGTATCTGAAATTATTACTGCTACATCCCTTTTTGCTTGTTTTCTAATATACCCCCGAATTTTTTTTGCTGAATTATCAGGATCAATAGGTAATAATGATATTATATTTTCCCCAGGAACGTTTGATTTATCTATCCCACTATTTGCACAAACAAATCCATGTTTCGTTTCCGTAACTAAAACACCATTTCGATTTTTACAAATGTTTTTTGCCTCTTTAAGTATCATTTCGATATGTCTAGGATCTTTATTACTTTGTTTTGCTATTTCAATTGCAAAATCAGAGGGATTTATTTCATCGAGTTTGATGAGTCTACCTTCTACTCTTGAGATAATTGATTGTGCTATAATTATTATATCATCTTTTTTAATCTCAAGATTATTCTTTCTCAGGCTTGTTAAAATTTCTTGAGCAATATTATCATTTTGCTTAATAATTGGAAAATGTTTTAGTGAAAAAATTTCTAACATCTTAAACAATTCCTAACTAGATAAAAATAAAGAGTGATTCTGAAATTTCAGAATCAAACTGAGAATCATTATACTGTTATTTCAATTCCTAATTTTCGTACAAGTTCTTTGTATCTATTCCTGACAGTAACTTCAGTAACAGTAGCGGTTTCTGCGATTTCTCTTTGAGTTCTTCTTTCGCCTTCGATGATTCCAGCTATATATATTGATGCGGCTGCTAATCCTGTAGGATCTTTCCCTGCAGTTAGACCATTTTCCTTAGCTTGATCTATGATTTCTATTGCTCTTTGTGCTGTATGACCAGATAATCTAAGCTCAGCACTGAATCTAATAATATAATCATTTGGATTTGCTAAAGGAATACGTATCTGTAATTCTCTGATAATTAACCTGTAACATCTCCCAAGTTCTTTTTTGGAGATTCTGCTGTTTTTAGCGATTTCGTCTAATGTTCTTGGAACTCTTCTAATTCTAGCTGCTGCGTAAACAGCTGCTGCTATCATTGCCTCAATACTTCTGCCACGAATTAGATGTCTTTCAATTGCTTTTCGGTAAATTACCGCTGCAGTTTCTTTCACAGTTCTTGGTATACCAATTTGAGAGCTTAGTCTGTCTAGCTCACTCATGGCATATGCTAAATTTCTATCCATTGATGAGTGAACTCTTGTTCTAATTTGCCATTTTCTTAATCTATAAATTTGAGCTCTTCTTCTTGGCGATAGTTTCTTACCATAGACGTCCCTATCTTCCCAACCTATCTGAGTTGCTAGACCTTTATCATGAACTGCAAAAGATGTTGGGGAACCAACTCTACTTCTTTTGTTTCTTTCTTCTGATGTAAAGGCTCTCCATTCAGGTCCTTCATCTATAATGTGCTCATCAATTACTGCGCCACAATTTGTGCATATTCTTTCTCCTCTTGTTGAATCACTAATGATATCTGATGATCCACATTCAGAACATACAATTTGTGCTTTTTCTTCTTTATAATTTTCTTTAGACATTATTTAATAAGCCACTCCTTAGTTGAATCAGACTCTATTTCTTTTCTTACCTGTAACGATAGAATCCAATAATCCATTAATAATTGGACAAGAAGGCAATCTAATTTAGAAGATTATATCTTCTATTTAAAATGGCCCACACTATTTTACATAAGATTTTATCATTTCGGGAAAGACTTTTATATTACTTCTAACGTTTTTGTTAGAACTTCATATATAAATGTTTCGAAAAAATATTTATTTGAATGACGTTTTTCGAGTAAAAACCATCATTTCTTAACTTAATAAGATTAATTACAGTTAAAAAAAAGAAAAAATTAAGACGCCTAAGCGTCTATTTTTTATCATTTCAATTTTGGATCTAATGCGTCTCTTAATGCATCTCCCATTAGGTTAAAACCTAGAATTGTTATGAATATCATCGTCGCAGGCCACGTTGGCATCCACCAATATGTTAGTAAGTGATCTCGGTGGTATGCTAAATCATCGCCCCACGAAACAGCTGTAGCATCTCCTAAACCGAAGAATGCAAGTGCTGCAATGAACATCAATGTGTTTGCAATTCCTAAAGTGGTAATGACAATTACTGGGGATAGTGAATTTGGAATAATATGTCTAAATATTATTCTTGAATCCTTGGCACCAAGTGCTCGTTCAGCTTCTATGAATTCCGTGTTTTTCAGCGACAGAATCGTACTCCGCACAATCAGACTAGTTCCACCCCAGCCGATCAGTGCGAATATCACTATTACTATCATATATATTCCGCCTGGGATGTTACCTGCTATATCTCTGAAGATAGCAACGATAAAGATGAATAGGATAAATCCTGGCATAGCGCTTATGATTTCATTGATTCTTTGTACTATGTCGTCGAATACTCCACCATAATATCCTGAAAATGATCCAATTATCATGCCCAAAATGCTTGTTGTCATTTGACCTATAAAACCTAGGACTAATGATAATGAGGATCCAAAGAATGTTCTGGAAAGTATGTCATAACCTCTTGTATCAGTACCAAATGGATATTGTGCATTTGGTGATAGTGTTTGATCTCCGGGAATAATGTATTTTGGATGTGCTATTAATCGCAGATATTTTTGAGTTCCAGGAATCCAAAGTTCAATGTAGTAATTAAGAATATCATAAGGATCATTGGTAGGATTATTCAAACCGAACAATGCATCGTATTGCTGAATAAGAAACGCTACAATTGCCATAACAACCAGAAAAGCAACGATATAAAATCCTATCATGCCCATCTGATCTTTACGCATTCGTCTCATAACAAGAGCCCAAAGATTTGAACCTTCTACTAGTTTGATTTCTTCTAGGATTCGTGTTTCTCGATCAACGCTTGTTTCATTCACTGTAGCCATATTCTAACATCTCCTAATACCGTATCCTCGGATCAACTAGAGCATAGCTCAAGTCAACTAACAACCTGAATGCAAGAAACATTGCACCAAAGATGAAGTTCGTAGCCATCATCATTGGATGATCTCTTTGAAGTGCACTTGTTAAGAACACTGTTCCTAAACCAGGCCAACCAAATACACCTTCAGTCATGACTGCTCCTCCTAACAAACCAGGTAAGGCCATGCCTACCACTGTTATTATCGGTAGCATTGCATTTCTGAATGCGTGTTTGTAAATTACTGAGCGTTCTGATAAACCTTTAGCTCTTGCCGTTGTAATGTAGTCTTGCCGCAGAATGTCAAGTAATTGCGATCTCGTTAGTCTTGCCAGAAATACTAATCCTGTTAGAACTAGTGTAATTACAGGTAGTATAAGAAAGACGTAAAATGTTCCATTTAGTATAAATGGTTCCGTGAAAGCTTCACCTGTAGTTGCTCCGGTGAAATTAAAGATGTAAAACGATGCGAGCATTACTAGTTTTGCTAACCAAAACGTGGGCATTGAATATCCTATTAGTGAAGCCAGAGTTACTCCTTTATCCCAAATAGAATATTGTCTTGTTGCTTGGATAACTCCAATAACCGTTGCTAAAATGGTACTAATGACAAACGCTGGTGTAGTCAGAAATAGTGTGTACCACATCCTTCCTACAATGATATCCATAATTGGTTTTCCTTGATCTGCACTACCTTCTATCCAGTGCCAGGATCGTCCTAACTCTCCTTGTAGAATTCCATGACGTTTGTATATTCTTTCTACAGTTCCGTCGCCGTCTAAATCTTCAATGATGAATTTCTTCATTAATCCAAGCCATTGTAGATATCGAGCAAATCCACCAATTCTTGAGTATCTTGTATATTCGACATACATTGTACCTGTTTCACTAATATCAGTGGCAGTGTAGTTGAATGGTCTTTCCAATGTATAATAAATTTCATTGTTGGATGTGTTGAAATGTTCATCATAAGAGAGTTTTTCCGCTACGAAAACATAGGTATAAAGATCATTATTTCCAGGAACTGCAAAATGGATATCATATCCATATGTTGTACCATATCCCGTTATACTGAAGTTCCGTTCTATATCACTTCTCAGGTTTAACGTAACTGTAGTAAAATCAATGTAACCTGTTTCCGGCCCCGTAACGTTGAATTCTTTTAATGAAAACCCATTTGCTGTACTCATTGTAATATCAATTGTAACTGCGTCTTGTCCAACTTTTTCTAGCATACCCATTGCTATACCGATTTCATTGTATCTTCGGATGTAATCCGTTTGTTCTCCTTTAAACAACCCCATTCTAATCTGAATAGGATCTCCAGGAGATGCGGCTATCAACGCAAAGCTAACCATAGAAATTCCAAGTAAAGTAGGGAGCATATAAAGAAAACGCCTTATTGCATAGCTTCTCATAGACATTTTTTTAACATCTCATTTTCAAATTTGCAAATTTATAACTACAAATTTCATATTTTTTTCTTTTTTAAACTTTTATAACCTTCTAATATATCTCATTGCTCATATATAGGTATTACGATAGATAATAAAAACTATATATAACCAAAGAAAAAAGGGTTTTATTTAACAAATATTTCCCAAATTAGCTCAATATAAATTCATTTTTACTATAATATTCAAAAATTTCTAAAGCAAGTTTTTGACTTATACCTTTTACTTTTATTAAATCATCTACATTTGCATTTTTGATGTTTTCAATGCTGCCAAAGTGCTCAATTAACATCTTAATTCTTTTTTCTCCAAGATTGGGAATCTCTTCAAGAGAGGATTTGATCATTTTTTTAGTTCTTCTTTGTCTGTGAAAACTTACAGCAAATCTATGAGCTTCATCTCTCACTCTTTGTAAAACCTTTAACGCATCAGATTTTTGATCTAAAATAACTGAGTTTCTATCATCAGTAAAATGAATTTCTTCAAATTCTTTTGAGAGTCCAATAATGGGAATGTTTAAGCTAATTTCAGCTAATATTGTTAAAACAGAACTTATTTGACCCGGTCCTCCATCAATAAGAATAAGATCAGGATTTGGATTTTTTTTGGCTAAACTACCAGTGAATCTTCTTTTAATTATTTCTCGCATTGATGCATAATCATCTTGTCCTTCAACTGTTTTTATTATGAATTTTCGATAATCTTTTTTCTTAGGTAATCCATTCTCAAAAACAACACAAGAACCAACAGTATCAGTTCCAAGTAAAGTTGAGACATCATATCCTTCAATTCTTTTTGGTTTTTCCTTAAGATCTAAAACATCTTTCAGTTCTTGTAATGCCTCAGAGATTTTACTCTCTCTCATTTCTTGCACCTTAGTTATTGTGTGATAGTTAATTTTAGCATTTGAATACGCAAGCTCGATAAATGCCTTCTGTTCACGAGTTTTTGGTCTTACAAATATTGTTCCTATTTTCTCTAGTTTTTGTTTATCTCTTAACCAATTGTTGACAGTAATTTCATCTTCAATTTCTATCTTTGTTAAAATTCTTCTTGGAATAAAATCTGTTTTCGAATAATATTGTTTAATAAACGATGTTAATATTTCATCCTCATTCAAATCATAAGGTAAATCCATAACAAAATGCTTTTGTTCAATAATCCTTCCTTGTCTCACTGCTAGTATTTGAGCTAATGATAACTTTTGTGTTTGATATAGGCCGATTATATCAAATTCAGCATTCACGTCTTTAGAAATAATTGTTTGTTTTTGAACCAGTTTTTCTAAAGCAAGAACCTTATCTCTCAATAGAGCCGCTTTTTCATAATTCAATTGCTTAGAAGCTTTTTGCATTTCTTCATTTAATTCTTTTATTAGCTCTCTTTGTTTTCCCTCAAATAATTTAATGAATTGCTTAACTGTTTTCAAATATTTTTTTTGTTCAATTTTATCAACACAAGGTGCTAGACATCTGTCTAGTTGAAAAAATAGGCAAGAACGTTCTACTTTACCATCAATTATTGGTTTTTTACATCTTGCAATTGGAAATATTGTTAAAGCTTTTTTTAATGCTATTCTTAATGTTTTCACATCAGTGTAAGGTCCAAAATAAAGATCATCATTGTCTTTCCTGTTTCTTATTATTTCTACTCTTGGATATTTTTCACTAGTAGTTATTTTTAGGTAAGGATATGTCTTGTCATCTTTTAACCTGATATTTAATTTAGGTTTATGTAATTTTATTAAACTGTTTTCAAGTATTAATGCGTCAGTTTCTGTATTTGTAACTATAAATTCAACATCTTTTGCTAGATTTTTAATTGATAATGTCTTTCTATCAAGAGCTCCTTCAACAAAATAAGAGGCAATTCTTTTTTTCAATGATTTTGCTTTTCCAATATAGATTACTTTCCTTTTATCATCCTTAAAAGAATAAATTCCTGGTTTATCTGGAAAAGACTTTATTCGTAGTAATAAATTATCCTTATCTTCAGCAGTCAATTATTATCACTTTTCATTATCAAATCTTTAAACTTATAAGATAATGTAGTTAATTATCATTTTTACATTATTTAAATCTAAAGTCCTCCTCTTGGTGTTTTTATAGCTCTTTTTCAACTAACTCTTGGTCGATTAGCTCAAATGATATCATAATGCATTGTTCCCTATAAATCGAAGGGTACAATGAAAAATGAGAAGAGGATTATGATTATTAATGTCACAACAACTATTCGAAAATCTTGAATCAATTAGTAACGATTTAAATTTCTCCAATATTTTCGAAAAAATGATGTTGGAATTATATCCAAAAGTCAAAGAATTAAATTCTCACATAGCATTAGATTTAGGTTTTCTCTTCATTTATAGACATCTTGAAGACGATGATGAAAAGTATGAATTGTTAGATTTTTGGCGAGAAAAATCTCCTCACAAAATTGTACAACTTCCTATGGGTGAATTTCATTATAGACCATACATTGATTTCATCTATCTAGATAAGATCATGAACGGCTTGTTTATAGAGACTGTACTAGAACAAATGTCGAAATTTCAGAATTTATCCTTTTATGAATCATGTGCTATCCTATTTGATTTAGAAAGATATTATGTTGTTCCTTTGTCAGAAATGGATGTTAGGATCATTAAAACAATTAGAGATTTAGTTGATACGCAACAATATTACACTAATGAATTGCTATCAGAAAAATTGCAAGTACGTTCTAATTATATTAGTCGACGAATTGGTTATCTACGAAATAATGCCTATTTCCGAGTTACAGGAACTGTCAATTTCCCTAGAATTGGTTTGAATTTGTATATCATTCTTATTGAGTCTACACCTGAATTTCAAGAATCTATTCCTAAATATTTCTCTTCTCCATATACAAGAACTATCCGTCGGTGTCCGAATCAGCGTTTTGATTACATTGTTTCCTTAACAATTCCGAAAATTCATGAGAAGAAATTATTCGAATATCTTGTGAAACTAAGCGACTCAAACAAAATTAGATCTTTTTATTGTGATGAAGTAAAAACTATCTCAAATAATCTTAATTTCACTTATTATACGTATTCAAAAAGACCTTCTGTTTTATCAGCTAATAAGCCCGGATTCTTTATTGATTGGTTTAAAGAACGAATTTTAAGTTTGACTGAAAGCTCTGATGATTCCACTAAAGCATTTCACCGTTTCTCTTTTGAGGGCAATCCAGTAAAATTCTCTGAAAGAGATCTGAAAGTTATGACATTATTTAGAAGAGATTTAGATAGCTCTGTTCGTACAATTTCCAAAAGATTGTCACTTTCCTGGGACGACACTAATTTTCACATTGAGAGAATTAAGGAATTAATGTTTCCAATGATTTTATTATATTATATGGGTTTAAATCAATCTGCAATCTTATTTTTTGAAAAAATTTCAAAAGAAAATCTAAATTCAATTGAAAAAATTATTCTTAGAATGCCTCAGACTTTTTCGTATACATTCAGAAATGGAGGAGCTATAATAACGGTCGATTTAATGAACGGCGCCCATCGATTAAATGATTTGGTTTGTGAAACTCTTCCAACGATAAAAAACACTCAATTTTCTTTAGCATCTAAAACAAGCGGGATTTTCCGTCCTATTCCTTACAAGTTCTATAAAGAAAATAAGTGGGTATTTCCAGATAATTTCTTTTTATTCAACGAAATAGAGTAAAGTTTTCTTAGCATGTAAACAGCTGTCGTTTTATACGAGTTGTTAATTAATTATTAAACTAGCAATATCTATCATCTCCTGAGGAAAAAATAATTGAGGTCTCAAGTAAAAGTCATTTGTAGGGGTATCGTTCAGGGTATTGGCTTTCGACCTTTTGTCTATCAAACAGCAATGAAATTAGGGTTAACAGGATTTGTAAGAAACCAAGGTGATGCTGGAGTATTAATCGTAGCTGAGGGATTAAAGAAAGTTCTTTTGAGATTTGTTGATTCTTTAAAGTACGATAAACCTTATTTAGCCAAGTATGAGGATTTTCAAGTTACGTGGAGTAATTCCCAAGATGAATTTTCAATTTTTGAGATTCAAAAAAGCTCGAAACGGAAAATTGGAGGTGTTTCTTACCTTCCACCTGATATTTCTATTTGTGAAAAATGTTTAAGTGATATGGAAAATCGTAAAGATTATCGATTTAAATATGCCTTTACTTCATGTGCGATTTGTGGACCTCGTTATACAACAATCACTAAACTTCCATATGATAGACCTAATACAACTATGATAGATTTTCCATTTTGTGAATCATGTAGTAAAGAATACAATGATCCACTTGATCGTCGACATCATGCACAAACTACTTGCTGTATTAGATGCGGACCAACATTATCGCTTTATAATAAAAATGGGGAAAAATTAGACTTACAAAATATATTCAAAGAAATTAGTGAATTAATTTCTGAAGGGAATATAATAGCAATTAAGGGAATAGGTGGCACTCATTTAGCATGCTCAGTAAATAACGATGAAACGATATTAAAATTAAGAACCCGCAAAGGTAAAAGGAAATACAAACCTTTTGCTATTATCTCACGTTCAATTACAGATGTAAAGAAGTATGCGAAAGTCAATACCATTGAAGAAGAAATAATAACAAATTATCGAAGACCAATTGTATTACTCGAGAAGAAAATTCCTTTTCCTTTATCAGAGTGGATTGCACCAAAACTATTTAATGTAGGCGTTATGCTCCCATATTCTGGGATTCATTCATTAATTCTAGATGAAATAAAAGATCCAGCATTGATATTAACAAGTGCGAATCCTTCCGAAATTCCTATGTATATTGAAAATGATGAGATTTTAGAAAATACAGGTGAACTTGCAGATTATTTTCTGTTACATAATAGAAGAATTTTCCAACGTGCGGATGATAGTGTTGTACGTTTTGCTAATGATAATCCTGTTTTAATTAGAAGATCTCGAGGTTGGGTTCCAGAACCTATTAATCTCCCATTTGATTTAGGCAAATTTTCTACATTGGGCGTTGGCCCACTTTTAACATCAACAGGGGCAATTGCTAAAACAAATCGATGTTTTCCTACTCAATATATTGGTAATGTAGATACTCTTGAAACTCTTGCTTTTCTTGAATCAGCTATTAATCACATGACTTCATTATTAGATGTAAATTCCTATGATTCAATTGGAAGTGACTTGCATCCGAATTTTCTCTCTACAAGATTAGCAGAGAAATATAAAATAGAACATGATGCTCAATTATTTAGAATACAACACCATCATGCTCATGCAACTGCATTAATGTTAGACAATAAAGTGCCAAAAGAAGAAGAAATAATATCAATTATTGCTGATGGAGTTGGTTATGGTTCTGATGGTAAAATTTGGGGTGGAGAAATCTTCCATAATTCCTATACAGAATTTAAAAGAATTGGACATCTTGAAGAACAACCAATGATTGGGGGAGATCGTGCTACTTTTTTCCCTATTAGAATGGTTGTAGGTATTTTATCAAAGAGACTCTCTGAAAATGAGCTTTCAGATTTACTATTGAATGTTTACCCAAATAGTTTGCCTGGCGGAGAAAATGAAATACAAGTAGTTCTTTCACAATTAAGCAAAGGAGTAAATATTTTCAACACTACAAGCACAGGCAGAATTTTAGCTGCGTCAAGTGCTTTGCTTAAATCTTGTTATGAAAGAACATATGAAGGAGAACCAGCAATAATTCTTGAAGCATTAGCCAGTAGAGGTAGATCAGGAAAAATTGTTTTTGATTTACCTGAAACGAATTCAGGAATAATCAACACAACTTCAATGTTACATCAAGCTTATGAATATTTAATCTCAGATGAGCAACCTGCTGATATTGCTTTGGCTATTCATCTTTACTTGGCGAATCAATTTGCTGATTCAGCAATTGATTATGCATTATCTAATTCCATCAAAAAGATTGGTTTCACGGGCGGTGTTGCTTACAATGATATAATCACTCGTCAAATAGCTAATAAAGTAAATACTGCTAATTTAGAATTCTTACAACACAAATCTTTGCCGTGTGGTGATGGTGGTATCAGTAGCGGTCAAGCAATAATTGCTGCATTGAAAGTTAAAGATTAGACTTAAGCGAATATGTAATATGTGTATTACAAGTATTACTTATCTTGATTTGCTAGTGCTGTTTGTTTCTTCAAGTTTTGTACATTATCAAATATCATTTTTGTATAGATTTTTATCCATTTCTCTTTTTCTTCAGGAGTTTGATCTTCCACGTTACTTATAGTAACCAAATCCAAGAAGTTTTGTGATAATTCATTGAAATCTGATAATCTCGGTGAATCTATTATATTTAGAAATGCTGCAACCATTATAGTAAAGATTGCTCTGATTAGATTCAATCTAGCTTGTTCTAATGTCCTATAAAATGATCTTTTGGTAACTCCTCTTAATTTTCCTCTTTCCAAATAACCAAGTTTTGGATTTATTTCATCTGTAACAAGATCCACTATTAGAGTTTCCAACTGTATTTTAGTAAGATTTGTCCACTCTTTTGAGCCTTTACCTGTAGATTTAACATCTTCATAAAATAATTTAATTATTGGGTTCTCTTGTATTTCTTTAACTCTTAACTTTATATCTCTTATTTCATTCTTACTCATCGAATCACCAGGTATACAATATGATACGACTAACAACTATGACTATAAAATGTTTCCGCGAATCGTGAATATATGAAAAAGTGTCTAAACATGCCCTTATAATCTGACACATTGTCTATAAAATCAATAATTGTGGACATGGCATTTTTCACGAAAACATCGTTTTTTTGTCATAAAAACAGATGTTTTAAGTAATATTTGTATTACAAATAATACATAATCTATAAAATATGGTGTTATACACTCAGAAATCAATAGAATCATGATACTGATCAGACTATTATTTCAAGTTTTAGCTTTTAGTTGATTTAAAATACAAAAAACACGAAAATATCATTTTATATGGCATATGCTATAAAATAGTCTTGCTTAATTGAATAATATTAGAATAATAGGTGATATAAAGCCTTAATTTTAGCTTAACTATATGGTTTTAATGAAATCCAATTAAAAATACGTTAATTTTCCTCAGATATTGGATAAAATATTACTAAAAGATTACTTTTTCTGATATCAAGTTATCTCTTGTATTACATGTATGACTTGTATTATTCACAATATTTTAGCATCAATATTTAATTCTTATTAATTAGATCCAACGTCGTAATGTTTCCAAATAGAGGGAAATTACTGATATATGCAAGAAATATTTGTTTTCTCCCAAACTTTTGTCTTATCGGATATTCTCCAGGTTTATATTTAAATAGGTCAGTAATATAGCTAATATATACAATACTTGAATTATTTAAAATATAAATAATACTTGTAATACAAATATTATTTATCATACTTGTAATATTATATGCATTAATATTATGTTGATTCAATGATATCCCGAAACGCGTGTCTATATTTACCCTGTTCACTCCTAATCTGATCAAATCGTTGAAATATCTATTATATTACTTGCAATACAAGTAATACATAACACGTTCTAAGTACCTATATAATATTATATAGATTATTATTTAGAATAAGTTCTAATTTTTGATTTTTATATCTTAGATCATGTTATTAAAATGAAAATAATATAAATTAATATTACATGAATTATTTGTAATACATGTAATACTTGAAATAGTTGTAATAATGTTTAATTAGAATCCGTATTTTGATGCAATATCAGGAAATTCCGCTTTTATTGTGCGTATTATTGCATCTTCAATAAATTTTGATCTATTCAAATATTTTTCATCAGTTAAAGTATTTAATGCATCAACTAATTCTGATCTTACGGTAGCTGAAATCACTGGTCTACTTCTTATACCTGCTCCACCTTCAGCTTTTCTCCTTTTAACTTTCTTTACACTTTCTTTTGGAGCTATGGGTTTTTCTTCTTTCTTTGGTGGCTGTTTAGTCATTTTTCTTTCTTCTTCGGGAGAAGTTCTTCTGGTTTCATCTTTTCTATATTTCTGTAACAAGCTCATTTCATTTACCTTCTTTTATAATTAATACTTGTAATACATGAAATATAAATATTACTCAGACATTCTATACTTCACTTAAGAAAGATTGATAATACTCAGAGACAACCTTTGCAATTTCGTAAGTAATTTCACCTTTTCCCTCTTTTCGTAAGAGAGCATCAGCAGTGACACTAACCGTAGCTCTACATAACAATCTTAAATCTCTAGGAATTCCCCGAGAGCTATCAGCTAAAATCTCTACAGCATCTTCATCGAAGGGGTAAATAGAAAAATCATCGATATCAAAGTTACTTATTTCCCCTTTTGCATAAGCTATTCTTCTTCCAATGAATTCGCGGGAATGTTTTAATTCAAATCGAGGAACATCTATTGGTTCGCTTCTGTCTGCTATCTGTGGTAAAACTGCTGTTAACGCTTGGAAATATTCACTAGTCCCAGTCATAATAATTGTGGCTATTGGTTCTTCAGTTTTCTCTGCATTCAAATCAGCTAAATATTGAAGCTTACTAAAAATTTCATGCTGATTTTCACTTATATCTTCTGCTAACAAAACTGATCTTGTTTTTTCTTTCGTGTATTTTTCTATAATGTCTTTACCTACTGAATCCATTATTTCATCAGAATCATCAGTCTTGTTGAATTTCACATTAAAACCAATTGCACATAATCTAGCAAATTGTCGGGCATGCAAACCTGATCTATCAATATAAGCAGTTCTAAAGGAGTTACCATTTAGATCTTGTAAATTTTGTATATCTCTTCGAATTAAAATTAAATGAGTTGATTTACCGACACCTACAGGACCTCGTAAGAATATTGCAGGTCTTTCATTTGATACAACAATATCCACTAATGATTCAAGGAATTCAGACATTTCCACTAATAATTCTGGATTTGGTAATGTAAATCCCAAAAAAGGATTTCTTCTAAATTCCATATGTTTTATCCATGAATCTAGGATTTCTTTTCTAGCCTCAAAATGCTTGGTAAAAGGTGATACTTTTTTTTGGATTCCTGACAATGATTTCACCAATTCTGTAATACATGTATTTCTTATTTCTAGAACTAATTATTAGTTAACATTTTTTTTATTAAAAAAGTGTCGGTATTCTTTAGTGGATTTAACTGACAAATCTTAAATTGTAAAACAAAAAGTGTCTAAATGGGAATAAATAATAATGGAAACGAATTATTCTGATATACAAAAGATTATGAGATGATTTAATGTCAAGTGAAGATGATGTATTTCTAAAAACATTTACTCAAATGATAGAAGTTCTAACAAAGATTGATACTACTTTAGATTCGCTAAAAAAAACCGTTGAAAATATCCATCTTTCAATTGATGGGCTTGGAACCGGTTTAACTAATATTAATTCACAATTAACCAATCTTGGTAACAAAGTAGAAACTCTTTCAGCGAAAGTTGAAAAAATGCCTAAACAACCATCAGCTGAAAAAATTGTAAAAGAAAAGGCAAAAGCAGAAAAAGGTAAAGCTAAAACAACAACAAAAAAAGTAATTGCTGATGCTGCACAATATACTACAACGACTGATGCACAACATCCTATTTTTATTGATTTAACTAAGAAAATAAATGAAGCAGAAAAATTCAAGGAAGCTGGAGAAATCTTAATTGAAGCTCTAGAACAGATTGAATCAAACTTTTCATTTAGTCGTGTTTTCTATGAAATTCGCAGAATAGGTAATGGTTTTATTAGAAAAGGAGACAATGATTTTCAAGCGAACGATAAACAAGATCTACTAGAAAAAGCTGTGGATTGGGAAAAACGATTAAGTGCTTAATCTTCCTTTCTTTCTAATTGCACAATAATAGAAAATCATTTAATGCAAATATTTACTTGTGAAACAATAATATTATGCCCCGATGGTGTAGTTCGGCCAAGCATCACGGCTTCTCGAGTCGTGGACTCGGGTTCAAATCCCGGTCGGGGCACCATTAATCTATTTACTAAAAAAGTGGTGTTTTTAATACAAAATATGATATTTCTATTGAGGAAACATCATGAGAAAAAGACGATTTATTCTAAAAAAGCTAAAAAAGGATCGTCGAGCTTCCCCCTTAATTGAAGAAGGGATACTAATTGGTCTTGCATTGTTTGCCTTTGTTCTCTTAGTTGCTATTGTATCAGATATTCTTGGTTTTACACAAAACATTTTTCAAGATGTCTCAGAAAAACTTCAAGGTTTAAATCCCTGAAGACTTTTTCTTAAGTTTTAAGAATATTATTATTCCACTTAATACTACTTTATTATTGTTGGGTATGATGGGAAGGCATTTGGAAGAGCATGCTCTATTGCAATGACCTATAATTGAAATCTGACCCAACACTATTCTTTCATACAGGAATACTTTCGGTCATCTTCCTCACATTTAGGTATATGCGAGTAAGCTTAAACTTGTTCTATATCATCTTAATAAGATATCATCATATTTTAAGAGAATATTTTAGCTTAAGAAGGTAAAAATGAATTTTTTGTGTTGATAATCTTGGTGTTCTTAAATTGGAAAAGAATGATGGATTATGCAAACATTGTCATGGATTTCTTATACAAACGAGAGGCGAATTAGTCTGCTCTGAATGTGGTATCGTTAATAATTCTGTAATAATTTCGGAAAAAGACGATTCTCATATCCCTTGGGATCATGAAATGTCTCCTGGCAAAAGAGTTCATATTGTCGATGGTCTTGGAAGTTATATAGGCTATCACAACGATGGCTATTTTCATGATGGTAAAGGGTCAACCTTGCCATCTAAGGAACAATACAAATTTAGAAAACTAAAAAGAAAATACAATCTGAGGATAAAGATAGGGAATCATGAGACAGATTATAGATCACTTATGAGTCTTAATAGGGTATCTGGATATCTAGGAATATCTGACGGAGTGAAGAAGAGAGCTGCGTATTTGTACAAAATAGTTACTACTGCAGAGCACAGTAAGAAAATTAACAAAATTTCTAATCATATTGTTCTAATAGCTCTATGTTTAATGGTTTCAATAAGGGAATCTGCGTCGAATGCTCCAATTCGGTTAAGTGAAATCGTTAATATTTTTAAGGATCTTGGTCATCGAGTAAGTGGAAAATCTATCGTGAAGCTAGCACAAATACTTCCCTCAGAATTAGGCATTTCCTTGAAAATTCGAAAAAGTGAAGATTATTTACAACGAATCACTTCAACAATAGTTGAGAATCTAGAAGTGTGTGAACGTCTTAAACAACTTGAAGTTAATAAAAAGGAATACGAAAACAAACTCATACAACTATCCAGGGAGATTCTTTCTGAAACAAATCTTAGAGCACGAGGCGGAAGAAATCCATATATCTTCGCGGTGTCTGTTGTTTATTGTGCGGATCGGATAATCGGAAAAATAGCTGCCCATAGACAAATTTTGACTCAAAAAGCTCTAGCTGATATATGCAATGTAGCTGAATATTCAATTCGTGATCATCATAGAACTGTACTGAAAGAAAAATTAATTGAAAAGATAAAAGAAATCGTTCCTGAAAGCAATTCAGAAATTGATGAACCTGAATCTCGATTTCCGATGCTTTTTTAGTATTTCTTTTTAACATAAGGAGGATAAGTTATGAAAATTCAAGATAAGTATCTTGTTCCTCCTTACAAAATCCAAATTAGTAAGGATAGATTAGATAGACAATTTTATACTACTGAGGTTGTTTTTGATACATCAAAATATTTTTCTTTGACAAATACAATTGAGAAACAAATACTTAATGATAAAGGATTTTTGGATTTAGAAGTTGTTGATTTACAATTTTTACTCAAGAATTTACAAGGATCTATTGAGGAGAAATTAAAAATCTATTCTTTAGATAATTCAAAATTATTTATCTTCATAAGAGATTGGATGTCTTACAAAATAATTGGCTTAGAAAGATTGATGCCATTATTAATTGATGATTGTGTTCAAGAAATCTATCTTGACAAACCAAATACACCATTATATTTGGATCATCAAGATTTTGGTCGTTGTATTACTGATATCATTTTATCTGAGGAAGAACTTAATCAATTTAAAACAAGATTATGTCTAGAGAAAGATGTTGTTTTAAATATACTCAATCCATCTCTAAAGGTCGAATTAAAAACAAATAGTTTTCATATTCGTGCTGCTATTGATATTCCTCCTCTTGCTTCTGATGGCATGAGTATGAATATTAGAAAACTTAGAAATAAAATTTGGACTTTACCAGAGTTAATACAAAAAAACATGCTTTCAATCGAAGCTGCAGCTTATATTCTCTTTATTCTTAAGCGAAGGTATAATATTACAATTATCGGAGAACCTGGTTCTGGAAAAACAACTTTAGCAAATGCGATAGATCTTCTAACACCTACTGAATGGCGGAAAATTACTGTTGAAGATGTTATAGAAAGTATTGAACAAACGCGCTTCAAAAAATTTCAAACTAGATATTCTGTTTCTCCTTTTGAAACAAAAATGAGTAAGAACTCAAAAAGTGAAGAAATAATAAAATTGCTTCACAGATCACCTAATTGGGTGTTTTTGGGAGAAATCCAAACAGCTGAACACAGCAAAGCTTTATTTGAAGCACTTAGTGCAGGTTTAGTTGGTATTCAAACATGTCATGGTAGATCTGCTGAAATGATGATTTTAAGATGGATAAATCAACATGAAATACCTTTATCGAGTATTTTAACACTTGATATTTTGATTGAAATCAATTGTTTCTTTGAAGATTGGAAGATAAAAAGAAATGTCTTTCGTATCGTTGAAATTTCAAAAGAACCATTATTTAGTAAACAAATTATCAGCTCATTAAGTGACATTGATTTATTTGAAACATTTCGTTTTGATTTAAAGAGTGATTGCTTAATAAAAAACCACGATTTATTTGAAACACCTACGCTAAATATGATTAGGCAAAAAGAGAAAATAAGTAGAGCTAAATTTGAAAGTGAAATGGATAATATTAAGAAAAAACTAAAAAGTTTATTGAAAAACAAAATCTTTGATCCAGTAAAAGTTATGAATTATATATTATTTGATCAGAGTAAATTACTTTCTAAAAAGGAAAAAATATCTAACAAAACCTTAACTTAATTTTTCCAATTATAGATGCTTAAATGCTTTCCTTCTTACTTATAATTGCGTGCTAATTTCTAAAATGTGATACATTATGATAGAAAAAATCATTATACCAATAGCAAAAACAAATCTTTGTAAAAAAATTAGTTACAATAGATTTTTGGAAGACATACCTAATGAATACTTCATAAATAATTATGGTATTAAAAGAAGCAATATTAATGGTGCAATAATTTTACTTTCATTAATTTTAGCAATAATTGTTTCGTGTGGCGTTCTATTTTTCAATGTAGTATTTAGCCTATTGATATTTGTAATTATAATATTAGCGATAATTTTGTTTTTACTAAGAAAAATTAGGAAGTCATACTTAGAAAAAATCTTGGAAGTTGAACAAAATTCAGATTTGATTTGCCGTGAAATACTACTTATTTTATCGACAACTAATTCTCTTTCAATGGTTATTGAATATTTAGCACAGGGATCTTATCCTATTATATCACCTATGATAACACAACTAATTCAAAGAATGAATATCGGTGACTCTCCAATTTCTTTATTACAAACATTTGCTTTAAAACAACCTTCAGATACCATTAAAGAATTTATTCTTGAATTAATAGTTCCAATTGCAAATGGTCAACTTACAATTGATAAAATTACGAATTTTGAAGCACAATGGCGTATTAGAAAGAACTTTGATTCTTACATGTCTCAATTAGAAGGTAAAATGAGTTTGTTTCTAGCAATAACTACAATCATTCCATTAACTGTTTCAATGCTTCTTGTAATAATGGGATATATTAACGTAAGTATGTTGGTTTTTCTACCATTAGTTTTCTTAGTTTTTGATCTAATTGCTGTTGAGATATTCAATAGTGGAAAAGTTGAATTACTCGGAGGTTAATCAAATGGCTTTAACAAATGAAGAAGTAATATTTTTACTCAAAACAATTGCTAATAATTTAATATTAGGGCGGAGTATTGAGAATAGTATTTTTTTAGCAATAAAAAACCTCCAAGAAAATAATCAAAATAAAGAAAATTGGATAAAATTATTAAATTTAGGAATAGGATATAAAGAAATCTTAGTAAAATTAGCTGATTATACCGAAGATAAATCACTTTCGAGAGTATGGCTTCTATTATCAAAACTAATGGGAATTAGTTCATACGAGACCGGTGAGAAAATACTCGAGATTGCTGACAATTTAGAAACAAATAGGAAATTAATGGAAAAACGCAATTCAACTCTAAAAGCTCAAAGATATAAGACACTATTCCTTGGTTTCGCAACCTCTATTTTCTTAGGTATTCTAGCAGGTTTAGCCCCATTATTTGTAACTTTTGTTGCTATTTTTAGAAATATAACTATCAGTCAAACAATGTTGAATATTATGCCATTTTCTCTTTATTTTATTGCTATTTCATCAATCTATTTTATTTCAGATATAGGGATTGGCAAGATTAATTTTAAAACAATTATATTTTCAACTATAGCATATGTTTGTTCATTCTTTGTTGCTAAAGGAATTTTACTACTTGTATTATGATTTTATATAAACAATCTTTTTGCGCCTTGTTCTTTTTCGTCAATATCTTGACTTTTAGTTTGGGTTATTACTTCTTGTAAATTACGTTCAATTAGCTCAGCATCTTGCACTAATTTATTAGTATCAATTTTTAGTTTGGTTACTTTATTCACTAACTCTACTGCAATTGACGCTGCTAAAGGATCTGCTCGAGAGCTTTCAGCATATGGTAATAATGCAATTGCTGGAAAATTACTTACTTCATAATATGCTAACATCAATGCAATTGGACCTGTTACAAACAATCCATCTTCTAAAAGAGGTAATTCTAAATCATTGTTCTCTAAATAAGCTGATGTAGCTACAACACGGATTTTTTCATCCTCTTCTTTCTTTAATCTTGAATCTAAACCTCCAATAAGAATTGATTGTTGGAATTTCGATTGAATAGTCCAATCAACAAGTTTTTCTGCAAATTCTTTATGTTCATGACGATATGGTTGAAACTGGGGAACTAACATAATATTATCTTCGAACTGAAAAAACTCAAAAGGCAAAGATAATTTACCATCTTTTGTTGTTACAAAGGGAGGTAAAAAATCACTAATTATAGTTCCAATTTTTTCTGCTTGAAGCTCATTAACAACATATTTCACAGCAATAAAACCAGTTGTTCCAATACCATGAAATCCAGTAATAAATGTATTATCTTTGAAATTTTTATTTCCTTCTATTTCTAGTTTTATAGTCATTTTTCTCACTCAATATATCCGTTTACTTAATAATATATAAAGCGTGATAACATGTGGAAATTTCTTCAATATTTTAAATTGCATTTTATGGCGTCGAGTAGATTCTACGGGTGTTTTTATAGCTTCTTTTGAATAGTTACTTGAAAAATATCGAGAGTAAACAACCTCTGTTATTTTTTCTCATTATGGTCATTGAGTTGAAATCAAATGAAGAAAACAAAACAATTCCTTACCATTGTGACAATTCTAGTCTTTCTAAGTACATCATATATTCAGGGAATTCATTACTATGAGAATAATTTCATTACTGAGGATTCTTATCAGTTAAATCCTATACAGAACCTAATGCAGTTAGATCAAAAAATTATGAATGATAATTTAGTAACAAATGCTTGGGATAATTCAGAGTCGAGTACATTCAATAGAGAATTTCAACATAGCAATGGTTTTACTGAATCTATTGACTCAATAACAGTAGATAATTGTGATGATTGGGCTCTAAATAGCACATTTCAATTTTCTGACTTAAGAAGTCAGAAAATAAATAATGGAAATGCTGAATCGACGGATACATTATGGACTGATTATATTCCTTCGCATTATGATGGAAATGTAACTAGAGAAAGTAATCCTCCTAATGGTGATGTTATTGATGGAAATTATTCTTGGTATTTTGATGTTGTCTCTAATGATCACACCACAATAGTTGGTTTTGATAATCCAATAGATGTTTATAGTGACTCGGTAATTTTCAGTTTCTCATATTCATTAATACGTAATAATCTTGGTTCAAGTTATGATTCAAATATTTGTATTCGCTTATTTTTCCAATTTGATCTTTATATATTCATTTGGTTTGACGGGAATCCTGGAGTTCTTTCCAACGTAACAGGTCCAGGAGGTTATGCTGATTTAATAATCAATGAAGCAACGTTTGATGGATCAATTCATGAATATTCATTAAACATTACTGCATTAGGTTTGGAACTTTTTAGTCAAAAACCAGATCAATTAAGAAGCTTAGCAGTGGAGACTTGGGGTGAGAATCCATATCAAATGGAATTCATTATGGATGATATTTCATTAACTGATTATGTTTCTCCTTCAAACATAGGTTTAGTAATTAATTCACAGCAAGTAAATGGTAACTTTGGCAGTGGCACAATTTCTCTTTTTGATCAACCGTCTTCACAACAAAATTATTTTATTCAATATACTTCTACTGAGGAAATTTATTACAATTGTAGTTATTCTATTCTAGGGTTAGGTATATGTACCAGTAAAAGGATTAGTGAATTTAATAATTGGGATGAGGTTTTGTGGATTGAAACATCAAATGAATCATATATTACTCCTCTTAGTATAAATAACATAACACTGAGCAAATCAATATCAAAAGATTGGATTGTAGACCAAATTTTAGTTGATGATATAGATACAAGTTATATAAGTAATATAGAAAATTCGACCCATCAACAAATAATCTTTTCTTGTTTACTTTATAATCATATTGAATTCCGATTTATATCTGATAATCTGATTGATAACATGATTCTATCGGACTATCAAATTACTCATAACGAAGTATTGAACGTAGTAATTGAGTCTAGAATTTACCAAGAAGAGGTTGAGATCTACGTAATAGATGTAGGAGAAAATACTATCTATTCAAATTCGAATATCTCATACATTAATGGTGACACAAGCTTTTCAAATGTAAATTTCAATAGCTCTATTGCAAGAGCTACGTACAAAGTCATTGTATTCTGGAAAATGCTTGATAGAGCTGGTTTTGGTGAATTAAGTTTTGATATAACTTCAATCCCCACTAAAATTATTCCAAATCAAAATCAAATTACAGTGAATTATAAACAGAGTTTTGATGTCGAAATTGATTATCTTGATGTAGAAATTAGCGATTCAATTGATTTTGCTACAGTTGATTACTCCTGGGATTATGGAATGGGTGGTTTATTACAGAATCCACTGAAAAAATACGATGCAAATATACTAAATGATGAAGCTAAACCTGGAATATACTTCTTAACAATTCAAGCTAGCAGAAATAACTATGCTACAGCTTTTCTAATTATTGAGGTTACAGTAGTCTTTACAGATTTCAATTTGATATTGTATGCTCCAGAAACAGGATGCCCAGGTGAAACTATCACTATAATTGCATATGTAGAAGATAATACATCAATTCCTGTTTCAGATGTAGAAATCAAATTTGATATAAATAATAATCCATATTTAGAAACCTGGACAAATTCAAGCGGATTTGCTTCAATATTATACTTCATTTCACCGATTTATCAGTTTAATACTCTAAATATTTCAAGCTATGTAATTATTGATGAGATTGAATTCCTTCAAACCTCTAAAAGTATAAATATTGAGCTCAGTGATATTCATAGACAAGCTAATCTGGGAAACTCCAATCATTTTAATTCAAATAACAATGAAACAACATATTTTGTTTTTAACATTGATTACCCTTCAGTGGGAACAAACTGGTACATTAATATCCAATCTGAATATGATCCAATCTCTGCAATTATAATGACACAATCAGCTAACATAACTGCAAATATAACACCAATTGACATTATTACTTGGACTAGAGATGTATCTAATATTTCAGTTGAATTCGACATTTTATTACTTGAAACAAGAAAACCTATACCAACATATAAAGTAGTAACTATAAAATCAGAAATTATCATAGAAATTTCATTAAACATTAACAATTTACTCTATGATGGATTAGAGATCACTCTTGAGAGAAAAAATGATTGGTTAAACTATGCAGAATGGGAGTTATATCAAAATGATATAATTATTACTGAAGAAAGTGAATTAGAAGTTACTGATAATTATTTCAAATTCAAGATTTATTCGTTAGGAAATTCAAGTTCTATTATATATCATTTAAGAGGCTCTAGAAGTAATTTAATTCAAATGGATTCTACAACGATCATACTAGGAATTGGTACAATTGCATTAACGATTATATCTACAATATTACTTTTCAAGAAAAAATCAGCAGTCTCGCTTGACGTACAATTATAATCACACTCAATGAAATCACTAATACTTGTTTTCATTATTCCATATTTCAAACAATCTTTTCAATGAGCGAGCCTTTACATTTTCTATTCTGTATCTAAAAATCTTAATACGCCCAAATTTTTTTTCTTGTACCAAACCTACTTTTGTTAAAAAACTAAGATGCTGCGTTGTTGTACTATGATTTAAATTAGCAACTCTTGCAATTGCAGAAATATTTAGCTCTTCCAACTCAGCGAGTGTTTTGAGAATTAGTATTCGTCCTCTTGATGAGAGAACATCTTCTATTCCAAAATCTATGATTTCGGTTTCTTTTTCAGCATAATCTTGTATAAGCTCATCTTCTGCAGTTTCTGCTTTATTTTCATTTAAACGATGTGCTGTATCTCTATACATCTAAATTATCTACCTCTTTCACAAATAGTACTTATATTATTTATCTGACTGGTTCTCTAACTGCTCCCTAATGACATTCTCAATTTTTTCTGCAGAAACATCTGGTAATCCGATTAGCGTAGTTTGCCCTCTTTGTCCCTTACTACTAATCTTAGTAGTAATTACATCACAATTTTGAAGATATTGAATATATTCCCATAATTGAGTATGACTTCTAACTGGAAAAGTGAATTCTTCACATAGTCTCTTGTATGTTTCTTCCACCTCTCCCATTGTGGTATATGCTTTCTGTGTTGTCTTTAATTTTATTGAAATCGCAAGAAGAATTAATTTTTGTTGTGTTGTTAAATCTTTAACGATTTCCTGCCTAATGACTGGATGGATGGATGCATTCGCATGACGAACATGTTCCGGTAAAATCTTTAATGATTGTCTATGATCCGCATGCATTCCTGCGCGTTCCAATAATTCAATTGCGTATCGCGCATCGCCATTCTTTGATGCAATATCTGCTATAAGGTCAGCAGCTTCTTTAGAAACAACATCTTCATAAAAGGCTTCCTTTACCCTATCAGCTATTATATCTCTAAGCTGATCTTCAGTATATGGTTCCAGAAAAATAGTATTTTGTCTTAAAGTACTTAAGGTACTTTCATCGAGCATAGTCCTAAAAGCTATATCTCTTACAATGGTGATTATGGATACTCGTTCTTTCATATCAATTTTATCATCAGTCAAGCGAGTAAGATCATATAGCAAATCAGGGCCATCTTTTCTAATAACAAAATCAATTTCATCTAAAGTTACAATTAAATAGAGTTTCTTTCTATTGAGAATTTCAGTTAACATATTCAAAATTTCTTCCGGTGAAAATCCTCTTACAGGTATATGCGGATTAAAATTACGAACAATTTCAAGAAGTGTTAAGAAAGCCGATCTAGCTCTACGACAATTTACATGTACATATTCCAAGTTCAAATTTTTTTGAGTCGAATAGACCTTCACCATTTCTCCAAATTTCAAAGCTATTGCAGTTTTTCCACTACCTATTGCTCCGATAATTGAAACTCTTTGTGAATACTCTCCCGGTTTTTCAATTACTGGTTTAAAATACTGTATAAGCATTTTTTGCTCTTCTTCTCTGTGTAGAAGCTTTTTTGGAATATGTTTTAAATCCAGTACTCTGGGATTTTTGATTAGAGTTGGTTTTCTTAGTTCTTTTTCTAACAATTCATCCATTGCGTTTGCCCTTGCCCTAAAAGGTCAATATTAACTCATTCAACATAATTATTTACCTATTAAAAAATCCTCTCAAAGGGGGAGTTAACCTAAAGTATTCTTTGATTTAAGGTATATTATTAATGTACAGAATAATCTGCTATTGATTTATCTTTCAATGAATTTTTTAATCTAACTAATGAGTTATTTTTCCAAGTATTACTTAGATTAAATTCTTTCTTAAGGTCATTTAATATTAGATTTACCGTACAAAAAGTTAGCATCTTTGGATTTATGCCTTCAAAGTGTCCATTATAGTAATCCAGGATTTTCTCAGTTATATAATCAGGATTTTTCTCAAAAATATCAATCATTGATCTCAATTCTCGTCTTGTCATCAATTGCTTTGAAATTTCTTGTGCAATATCTTGTATTTTCAAACAGATATTCTCTTTTATCCAATTGGAACTCTTATCTTTGTATTCATATCTTATAGGACAGATATTTATACACCATTCCCATGAATAGTTATTAAATTGTCTTTTTCTTGGGTTCTTCTCAGCTTTTGTAGTTTTCTCAATTTGACTAAATTCTTTAGTAACTGCATTAAAGTTAGATTTTTTTGGTTTGTAATTTCTCTTTTCAAATATACTCTTTCTCAATTCCAGTAGATTCTGCGATATCCTTTCATATCTAAAATCACTTTTACTGAATTTTTCTTTTGCAGATTGTAAATATTCATCTTTAGAATATGGTTTCCGTTCAAATGTTTTTGTTTTCATTAATGCGGGGCCTGACAATGATTTTGACTTTAAAATAAAATTCCTCTCAGGTAAGTGTGGTAAATAATTGAATTGCTCATCAGTTAGAATTATCGCATTTCGGATTTTTTCAGTTTCCTCCCCTCTAAATAGAACTTTGGTTAAAGAATTCGCGTGTACTACGGAACTCACACTATCCCACAGTTGATATATTGTTATAGTTCCTATACCTAAGGATCTTCCCGTTATGAAGTTTTGTTCTGAATAACCAATACTTGCTGTCGAATCCAGATTAAATCTCTTAGGGATTAAATACATAGCTTCCTCCAGTATAACTAGATACCTTAAGACGTTAGTAATTCCTTTTTGAGATGCATGTTTTGATAATAAATGCAATATTAAATTGCAAACAAGAAATAGAGAAGCTGTATTTGCTCCTCTTCTAAGATATTCACTAAAGTCTAGAATTATCTTCTGCCCTCGATCAAGCATTGAAAGGTCTAGTGTATTACCCATAGCACTAAAAACTTCATAATTCACTCCACCGAAAATATAGTTTAATCTATTAAGAATTGCATCAATAGAATCTCTTGAATATGATGTCTTCATGCTGCTTGAATATTCTTCTGAACTTTGGTATAGACAATGCATAAAGATTTCTAGATTTTTCTCATCCTTTTTGGCTACCTTTTGCAATGCTGTCTCGAAAATATTTAGCATTGTTGGACTAAATGGTGATCCAGCTATTGTCAACATTTCACAAATTAACGCTAATATATTTTGCACATCATCATTCGAGTCCATTTGAAACAAATTAATTCCTAGTGGTGCTGGATCACCAATTGTGTAAACAAAGACATCAGGATCATTGACAAAGAATTCAGCATATTCTCCTTTTAAATCAAAAATTAAACAACCTAGATTCTTATTTAATAATTGCTCAATAATTGACGCTACAAGATAGGATTTTCCTCTACCAATCATACCAACAATTTCGATATTAAACAAGAAATTCTCAAATGGGATTGTGTATTCATCTAGAATTCTATCATTTTGAACAATATTACCTATTACAATATCAGGTTGTATTTCTTCTCTTTGAGAAGATATTTCGAAAATTGGCTGTCCGGTATCTTCAGTTAAGAAGGGTTTTTCTGGTAAATGCACAAAGCTGCTCAAAGTTTTATTACTTAATCGAGTATTTTTTATCGGATTAAGTTTTTGTATTCTTTTATAGTATTTTTTATTTGTGCAATCGCCTAATTTTTCTACATCAAAAGTATGTGTTCCTGACCAAATACTTAGTAAAGCAGCTAAAATTGTGTGCATACCACTTTCGGTTTCCGAAAAGGCATATGTTCCAATTTTACTTTGACCAGTTTTCTTAGAATCAAAGAAATCATTATCATATTCATTGCTGATTTCTTTCCGAATAAAAGTCTTTGAGCTTTGTCGTTTTTCAGAACCTTTTCTTACACCACTAAAACTAGTAACATAGAAGCAATCTTCTCCTATAGAACTAAAAGTATTAATTAACCTATCGATTTGCGTTTGATTTGTTTTGAGAGCTGGAATACCCTTTGTAAGTAAACCAAAATCACACTTGCTAATAACATTAAGCAAGGCCTTTGAATCTTTAAGAGATGCATTTTCGAATAAAATAGAAGGATAAATATTATTGAATGCTGCTTTAAATGACAAAACACTGTTGGTTGCCTTTTTTGATGCCTTTTCTTTGGTGAACCAACTCCAACCTGAAATTGAAAAATAAATTTGAATTTGATTTCTATTTTTGACAATCCAAAAAGAAATCTCATCACAAACTTGAGCTAGACTTGCAATTACATCCCAATTTCTCAAATAAAGCAGTTCATCAGATGAGTTGTCATTCTTCATCTTTTCAATAGATTTCCTAGGCAGACCTTTTATTTTTATTATGTGTGTAACTCGGTATTGAGGGAAAAATTTCTTTTTCTGGATTATTTCTTTTGAAGAAACAAGTTCACCTTGCAGTGGAACTTTCCTATATATAAATTTGATAGCAAAAAATATACTGACGGTGATTACAACTATTCCTATCGAACTAAACATATAGGTTAATATTTTTTTGAAATCTATTGAAATCAATCCTTCAAAACCAATCAAATCCCTAATTATTTCCAATTGAAATAAGAAAACAAATGCTATGATAATAAATAGACTAAGAGCAATTATAACAGTTATTTTTTTCCTCTTAGTACTTTTTTGTTTTGCTTCGCTGTTCATTTTGTTCCTCTAAATAAAATACAAAAAACATCCTTTAAACACCGCTTTATTTTTTTATAGTCTAAAATGTTAACAGAAAGATCTGTTACAATGTAACTGCCTTAATAAATGAATTAAAACATGGCAATCTCTCTTGAGAAAATAACACGATTTAGAACAACCCAGGCTTCTATCGATTGTGGGTAAATTGATAGTATTTTATTTGATATTCTCAAAATATTCTCGGAAAAATAACCATGAGGAAATGCTCCAATTATTAAAACTAAATCTTTTTTTGCATAATCAATAAAGTATTCAGGTAATTTAATTAGTGATCCTTTTGATGAGAAGATTAATCTATTCTCCATTGGAATATCTGCTATTAATTCTTCAGTGGATGTGTTTTCTAACATCTCAATAAGCGTTTTTTCATTTGTTTTAATTATTTTTTTGCTAAATACTTGTTCCATAAGACCAATAAATCTGTTAAAATTCTTTGGAAGCCTTGTTTCAGGATTTATTTTTAAAATCTGATTATTGATTGTATGCACATAAATTTCTATTGATCCGAGGTTACTTCTCACTAGTGGTGAACCAATCAGATTTTGTAAACAGAAATGTAGAATATCTGGTCTACCTCTCTTTTTTGAATCAGGAAGCTTTGCCATAGCTTTATGATGATATGATGAATCAAGAATGACCGTTGAAGGTTGTTTACCTCTTTTCTTTGCATATCTTTTTATTATTTCATTATTAATCAAATTTGATGGCATTAACTCAATAGAGGAATCAGCTAGAAGGATGATTGTTTTAGGCATATATTTAATCCCAACTAAATCTCATTCACATATAAAGCTTAAAAACTTAACCGTTTTTATAAGATTATCATTTAGTTTTTGCAGAACAAATATTAAATAATAATTGTTGAATAGAAGAGTTTAACAAGTATAAAGTTATAATATTTCTTCAGTAGAGGCGTGAAAATTGGCTAGAAAAACTAAAATAAAAAGAGTCAACTGTAAAAAATGTGGCGAAAGCTGGTTACCGACTGAGGTTCCAACAAACAAAGAATGGACAAAAGTAGCCCCTATGCCTGATTCTGAGGGAAGAGTAACAGTTATGATTATGGCAACTTGGAGCTGTCCAAGTTGTGGGAAAAGCACTATGGGATTGAAAGGCAAACATAAAGATAAGGGAACAACAGGTCCCTCTAAAAAAGAGCTAATAGTTGAATTCATTGAAAAAGCAGATAAGAAATTCTTACTAAATGAATTAGCTGCTGAATTATCATTAAGCGAGGACAATCTCGAAAAAGCTCTTCAAGCCTTTATAAAAATGAAGGCAATCTCGGGTAAAATCGAAAACGAGTATTTTATAAAAGAATGAATTAGTTGAACATAATCACATCAAAAGACAATAAATTTCAAAAAATGATGTTGATATTTTATGGTAATAGCGAAAAATAAGGCACTAATTTCAGGTGCTATAAAACGATTAGAAGACATAGCGCCTAAAGAAGAAATAAAAATCACTCATGTATGTGGAACACATGAGATGACTGCATCGCGTTTTGGTATTAGATCAATAATTCCTAGTACTATTGGTATTATACCTGGTCCAGGTTGTCCTGTTTGTGTTTGTCCTTCTTATGAAATTGATTTTGCTTTAAAGCTTGCAGAACAAGGTAAAATTATCACTACATTTGGCGATATGCTCAAAGTTCCTGCTACAAAAAAAAGTCTTTCTGATGCAAAAAGAGATGGAAATGATATAAGAATAGTTTATTCCCCACAGGATGCAGTAAAAATTGCTGAAAAAAATCCAAATAAAGAGGTAGTTTTCCTCGCGGTCGGATTCGAAACAACAGCTCCAATGACTGGTGCAGCTTTATTAGATAATCCTCCGAATAATTTCTCTTTACTCTCAGCACATCGATTAACTGTGCCTGCTATGGAGCTTTTACTTAAATCTGAAAGAAAAAAAACTAAAGGCTTTATTTGTCCAGGTCATGTTTCGGTCATAATCGGTTTGGAATCTTATCAGCCATTTAGTGATAAATACAAAATGCCTTGTGTTATAACTGGATTCGAAGCAATTGACATGGTTATTGGGTTAATACAAATTCTGAAAATGATAAGAAATGATAAACCAGCAGTTGTGAATGAATATTCTCGAGTAGTTAAGCCTAAAGGTAATATTAAAGCTCAGGAAATAATGAACGAAGCATTTGATATTGTGGACGCTAGTTGGCGAGGTATTGGACTTGTGGAAAATAGTGGTTTAGCAATCACTAAAGATTTAGAACACTACGATGCATTTTTGAAATTCGATATAGAGCTTGAAAAATCCGTAGACATTCATCCTGGTTGCAAATGCCATGAAGTCATGCTCGGGAATATGCTGCCAACTGAATGTAAACTATATTTGAAAAAATGCTCTCCAGATAAACCCATTGGTCCATGTATGGTATCTCATGAAGGTACTTGCTCAATATTTGCTAGGTATGGATCGACCCATTTTCAAAAAATCGAGGAAAAATAAAATTATTCGATAATATCTGTAATTTTCATTTCAATTTTTTCTAATTTTTAGATATTTTTTCTATTAGAAAAATTTACAAATAATCAATAGTGAATTTCATTTGCAAAGATATGTTGAGTATATTATCTAACTTACATGGGATATTCTCCCTTAAAATTCAAAATTATACACTTAGCAATTTCATATCTTTGTTATCTCTTGATTTGTGGACTATGTCTAGAATAGATTTCTTTTTAGCGATAATATCAGCAATAGCAGGATTCTATTTTCTCATCATTTTATTAATTCTAAAGAACTCAAGTTTCCCTATCTGGGTTACAAGAAAAATTGTACACTCTATTGGAGGAACATATATAGCTTTTATTTTGTTTTATTTCCAATCCATTTTAGGTGTTATTGTAGCAATTGCTTTTTTCCTATTTATTTTCCTTATATTGATTTTCTTCTCAAAATTCGAAATAATAAAAGAGTATTTTATTTTGAAAGATTGTAGAGATGATGAAAAGGACTTCACATTCTTACTTAATACTTCGGCAACCTTAATCACTTTACTAGTGTTATTAATTATTTTTAGAGATAATCTTCCAGTTTTTGTAGCTGGAACATTAATAATATCGTGGGCTGATACGTCTGGAGAGGTTTTTGGAAAGAAATTTCCTTTAGTTGAATATAAGATATTTAATCAAAAAACAGTCTCAGGGACCTTCGCTGTTTTTGTTTTCAGCTTACTGAGTTTTGTGGTAACAGCTCTCATATATAAAATACCATTTTCAATGTCCAATATTTGGATCATATTGCTTGGAGGAATATTATGTGCTTTTGCTGAAGCTGTTAGTTGGAAATGGTTAGACAATATATTTCTCCCTGTTATTGGTAGTTTAATCATGTTTTGGATTATTGCTATAAATTAATGAGTAATTTATACTGTCATATCAATTGAAACAATTAACAAAATTCAAAAGGACCAACGAATATTTTTTCAGTAACTTCTGGAGACTTTATACAAAAAATGAATTATAAGAAATTAAAGTTCGAGTATGTTTTGGTGTTTATTATAGCATCAGTTATTTCCGGGGTTTTACTCTGGTTTATTCTGGATTATCTTAAAGTTGAAACATCAATAGAAATATCCGTTTTAATTGTATTAGCATTAATATCAGGAATTATTATTTACAATCTTCATGAACGTGGTTTACTACCTCAACCCGTTTTCAATAGAACTGCAGACTCGGAGAAAACACTTGGAAGGTATAAACGTAGAAGATATCGTGCTGAAGATTTCTCTCGAGTAGAATATCAAGTTACATTAGCGAATCAAAGAAAAGAAAAATCATCACTGAGTGAAAAAAGAGCAATTTATTTCCAGTATCAACGACCTAAATATCGTAATTGATTTTATTTTCTAGGTGGATTTTGATTTATAATATTCTAATTCATTGGAAAGTAATTCTTCAATAGCTTGTCTGAGAACATCACTTCTATTGTCATAAATCTT
>DAOVPS010000150.1:0-8172 GCA_030629105.1 Candidatus Heimdallarchaeota archaeon | reverse complement strand
GTACGGTGGGGTCATGGAAGCAGTTTGTAAAGGTGCAAGATCCTCCGACAAGTATAGTGATGGAGATACTATTGGCGTCATTGCTTCACTTGATTCAAACGATGCGAATGAATTCTGTGATATAGTAATTGCTACAGGTATTCATTACGCTAGGAATCAAATTATAACCGCTTCTGGAGATGCAATTGTAGCAATTGGTGGTGGGTCAGGAACTTTGAGTGAAATCGCTTTTTCCTGGCAAATGGGGAAACCTATTTTCTCATATACAAAAACTGGTTGGTCTGGAAAATTGTCTGAAATGCAGTTAGATAATAAACGCTCAGATACCATAATTGGTTATGATACCGCACAACAATTAATAGAAAAACTAAATACACTATTTTAGTTAACTGTTTGCTTTATTATTCAATACTTCAACTAATGTTTTTCTCATTACTTATATTCGTCGAAAAATCGACGAAAAAACGTGGTCTTAAAAAAATGAGACAAAATGTCCTACTACAGAAGATATTCATTAGAGTGTTAACTCAACATTGCAAATCGGGCAGTCTGAGTTCTCATTAAGCCAATCTGCTAAATGCTCTATATGAAAAGGTGATCGGCATTCGGGGCATCGATAGATTTTCTCGTTTTTATCTATCTTTAATTTGCAGATAGAACAAGTTGTTGTTTCTTCTAAACAGAAATCAGTAAATGGTTTTTTACCATATCCCCTGGATTTATACTGGTATGAATCAGATCTAACACTGTCATAAGGGGATTTAGTTTTTTTCTCATCAGATACACTCCTATCGTCGGGTCCTCTAAATCTTGTTTTTCCATCTGGACCTGTATAAACAAGCTCAGGTCTGGCTTTTAACAATCTATAAAAAATAATCGTGGCAATTAAAGCAATAATTATGATGCCTAAAGTAACAAATGAAACAGTAATTGATTGGATAGTTAAGCCATCAACAAAAAAGGCAACAACTATAGCTGCAATTACAGCTAAACCTAAGAGAACTCCAAAAACCCATAATTTTCTAGATGACTTTGATTTAGACATATTGTATTTCACTCTTTTATTTTAGTATCTTACACATATAATCCTATAAATCTTCATCACAAACAGGGCATAAGGGATTATCTGCTAACCAATCTAAGAGATGATCATGATGAAAAAGAGATGCACATCTAGGGCAAATAAGAATAACATTGACCTTCTTTAACTTCATTTTTACATAAAGAGCATACTTGATACTCAAGATCCCCTTGGAAAACAACCGGTTCAAGAACTAATTTAATAGGTTCTTTAGTATCCTTTTCATTGATAGTATCTTGAATTAAATCATCATATTCTGTTTGATGCCATTTTTCTTCTCTTTTTCTTTTTATTCTTTGAACTATTATACCTGAAAAACCTAGTAAAGGTACTAGAAGTAATGGAAGAAAAACCCTTGTCACTAAGTCTGTTGTAGCATTATAACGAGTATCTGTAATAGAAAGTACAATAATCACAATTATCTCTGAAATCATCATTAGTCCAAAAACAATTAACGGCGCAATAGACTTCTAGTCAGGCGATCTTCCCAAATTTCTACCCTACTAATATTTCATTTTATTGATTATTTAAAACTATAGAAATTAAGATTGTTTCTACTTTCTTTTAATTTTTATTTTTTAAATTATTGTAGGAAATTAAACTCACAGACTGGACAAGTTGCTTTAATCACTAACCAATTAAGGAAGTGGCTTTCATGATAATAAGATTTGCAGTTCGGACAAATATAGACTATGTCTCCTGTAAATATTTCCAGTTTACAAATCATACATATGAGTTCTTCTTCACTTTCTCCATTGAAATTTGGTTGATATACTGATTTCATTTGATTTATTGTTAGAGATTTCTTTCTTCTAGATCTTACGACAGAACCTATCAATAACCCAATAAAGATATTCGGAAATGACAAAGTTAAAACGAGTATTAGTATTAAAAAACCAGTTGATCCAGCATTAAATACCGTTGATAATAGTACAATTGAAGTAATGAAAGTTATTAGAGAAATACCTGTCCAAATATAACCAAAATTAGGCGATTTTCTTAGCTTGCTAATTTTTAAGCCCTCGTAATAATCCTTCTCCAATCTATATTTCTTATTCCTTCTATATAAATCTAATATTTCAAGGAATATAATGCCAATTTCTATCTATTTCTTTGGGTAAAATAACTTGAAGAATTAATAAAACAAATAGGGGTCTTATAAAAATGAGACTCCTAATTTATTTCTTACTTTTTCTGCTCTTCAAAGCATTTTGATAATAATCAAAACCGCAAACAGGACATGATGTATTGACTTGTAACCATTGAAAGAGGTGTTCTTCATGATAATAGGTTTGACAATTAGGACAATTATGAACATCTTGGTTAATTTCGAGATCTCTTTTACAAACCATGCAAACATAGGCTTTAGAGGCATCTTTCAATCTGAAAGATTTGTATTGGGATTTAATAAACTCAATTTTTGTAAGAATATCAGGTGGAGATCTTCCTTTTCTAAATGAAATAAACAAGAAAATCAAAGACAAAGGACATGTGATTAATAAAATTATAATAAATACAGGGAAAACCGCGGGATACCAACTAGGAACTTTTGCTAAAATAATAATTGATGCAATGGCTAAAATCAAAGAAAAAATCCCAATGTAAAAAAAGGGTTTGCTTATAGGTTTTCTACTAATTTTTATCCCAACTGAATTAATTGATATTAATAGAGAAGAATGGTTATTACATATATTTATAGATATTATAATCAAGAAAAGACCTTCTGAAATTATTGGTTTTATTTTGTATTATTGAGCAAGTCCCTTAACCATATGATTTGATACTGAATTGGTCTACACCAACTGAGCTAAAAGTATGCTTACAGAGGCACTTTGCATATAACAAGTATCAACTAAATGGATCAAATTATAGAAAAAAGAAACCTTCGTCTGGATATATGATAATGGTTAATATCATATATTCTCTATTTAAAGGCATATATAAATAAAGAAGGCTATAAATTACTTAAAGAAACTCGATAAATGGAAAAAGATAGAGTTGAGTGTAGATAAAAGACTAAGAATATTTACAATTACTAGTATTATTTTAATCATTTTTTTTTATAATAAACTTGATACTTTATCTTGCATGTGATAGATATACCTATATCAAATGAGAAAAATACCCTTTTGCTTATACCAAAAAAGACTATAAATAGTAAATAATCTCTTTTAATCAGTTTTTCTCCAAAGTAGCTGGAGGTCATAAAATGAGTTTCGACCCTACAGATTTAATCCCTATTGAGTATAGATCATTATTTGCAATAATTTCTCCTGTAGAAAAATCAGGAATACTAAAGATAATAAGAGAAAATTATGCCGAAATGAAAGACAAATATGAAGCATTATTCTTGGGTTTGAAAGATTATTTAACAAAGTTTCAAGGAGAAGACATCTCTTCTCTAGTATTTATCATGTTTGGTCAAATTTCGATGGATTTAACTAAAGAAAAAGAAATTTCCTCTATGGCTACAGTATATCCATTTTCGCCAGAAATGCAATTCTATAATATCCAATTGCAAGTAGATAAGGGAATATTTGATAATATTGGGCAAGTAATTGCAAAATCACGATTAACAGATGAAAACAGAAATAGAATTTTCAATAGGTTAGTTGCAGCTGATAAATTAGCAAGCATTATTCTAGATCTTCAAAGCTTTTTATTAGAGATTATGTTTCATGGGATGAAACAAGAATACGATAAGATAGAAGAATTATCGCAAAAAGCAGAAGTAATTTGGAAACGAGCTGTAAAATGGGTAGAATCTAAGGAAGTTGTATTTGTACAAGAATTGGCTATTCGTATGATTTTGCAGAAAAGTCAGATATTAATGTCTGCACAAAATCTCGATGCCGCCTTGGCTTATTATGAACGAGCAGAAATAAAACAAGTTTTAGATATGAGTCAAAGCACAGTTATGAAAGCTAATATTCTGCACGTAAGTGCTATGCTTTATTATAATGCTGGACAACCAACAAAAGGTTTGGAATACCTAGAGAAAGCAGAGAAATTACTAAGCAGGGTTCATGGACGACACTCCTGGAAATCCACTTTCTATCATAATTTAGCTTATATGTTTACTTTAACGGATTCAGACAGATGTGTGGAAGCTTATGAAAAGTGCCTAGATCTAGTAGAAGGAACAGGTGATTATCAATCAATAGCTACTACCTTAAGCAATTTAATAGGAATTCATAATCAAGCAAATAGAAAAGGAGAAGCAAGAAAATATCTGAAACGATTAGTAGAAATTCTAGATACAAGTAAAGAATTAGTGACACCATTCAGAGCATATGCTGTCGCATCAAATGCTATGACTCTAGATGATTACGAATTAGCAGCAAAATATCTTAAGATCTTGGAAGAAAAAGTTGCTCAAGCACCAACACTAATGAATAAGGCTATACTCGCAAGCTCAAAATTCGTTTATTATCTTGATGCAGAGATAAATTCCAAATTGGCTTACAAATACGGGGAAGAATCACTTTATTATTTTAACAAACAAAAAGATTATCTCAATGCTTTGGCTTCTGTATACAACCTAGTAAATACTGATTTACAATTTTACAAAATATCTGAAAAGGAACGATATCTTGCTTCTGCAAAGAAGAGATTAAATGAATTATTAACACTTGTAGGAGCATTAGACTTGCCACAATGGGTGGCTACAAAGAACATCACACTTGCGGGATTTGAGATTCTCTCACAAAATTTAGACGCTGCAGAGAGATACATCCATGAAATACCGGATAGTGAAGATTCGCAAATAAAAGCAAACAAGAAAATGATTTCACAATTACTTGAATTCTCAAAAAGAAAGAAAGCAGAAGAAGAAAAAGATGAAACAGAGATCTTATTCGCTGAACCGCTTTTAAATGAAATTGCTACCAATAAAGACGCTGCAAAAGTTATGGTAATGCATATTCTCGAGTCAACTATGGAAGAATTAGTTCAATTACCACAACAAATCGATCCGATAAAAGCTGATATAAAATTAATTCTTCTAATTAACAATGCAGGATTAACTATTTACACAAAAATCTTTGATGTTCAGAAAATGAATCAACAATTGATTTCAAATTTCATTTCTGCAATTGATTCATTTGGTAAACAACTTTTTGGTACTACAGAATCCTATTTCTCCATAAGTAGAGGAAACAACATAATTCTTTATCAAAATATAACTGATGATTTGAACCTAGCGTTTATTGTTAGTCAAGAAAACTATGATTCAATAATGAAACTAAATACACTCTCAAAAGAAATCTCAGACTTTATGATTGATAAATCTCTAATTCTAAATAAAGAACTCGAAGAATCATCTCCACTCTATAACTGGTTAGAAGAAAAAGTTGCTGAATTACTCAGTTAATTCAGCTTATTCCCTATTTTTTTCAAAGCAATTAGTTTGGTCTTGTTTTTTTAAGACCTCAATATTCGTCGATAAATTGACGAGAATAGAGGATGACTAAACAAATATTTATATAAATATTCATCTAAGTAAATCGCTCTTTTTTTATCAAAAAAATAACCAAAAAAGTGATTTATTCATCACAAAAATCTCTGATATATTTAGAAGCGACTTCTAAAAGCGATGGAATGAAAACCTTTTCTTTACCAAGTAATTTTAATGTAGATTTAGGCATTTTAATTAAAAGGGAATTTCTTTTGACTGCAAGTAAAATAAATCTATCATTACATTTAGGAAGATGAATAGATTTCATCCAAATTATATTTGTTTGGGTTACAAAATAGCTTAGATTAACTCCTCCAACACCTAAATAATCTGATAATTTCTCAGCTGTATCAGTGATTAAACCAGAAGTTGCTGAAAAATTCTCCCTGTTATCTTGTGGATGCAAATCTTCAGCCATGAGTAAACCATTATTATCTGTTAAAACACAAGACAGAAAATTACCCTTTTTCTTTAATTCAAAGAGTATAATACTTAAAGCTTCACTGCGTGAAATATTAGGCTTAGTTAACTGTTTTTTCAAAATCTTATCAAATGCTGCTTCAGGGTTTCCCATAATTAGTCACTTTCAAGTTAATTTTACTTTAAATTAAAGGTAAGATTCACATTGAATTTAGCGTATAATAATCTTATTCCATTTACATAAGATTGGCATTTTTCCGTAGATTCATAAGAAAATACAAATAGTGAATTTCAAGTTATTAATCTGGGTGCAAATTTTTGACAGATAAAAAACCACTAGAGAAAATTGAGGGAATGATTGTTACTTTAATGCAACAAATGAAAATCCCGGGAATAAGTTTGACCGTTGTAGAAAAAGGTAAAGCAATTTATACTAAAGGAATTGGTGCTAGATCAATAAAAGGTAACTTACCTGCAACACCTGATACTTTGTATGGGATTGGTTCAGTAAATAAATCATTTACTTGTATTGCAGTATTGCAACTTGCAGAACAAGGAAAGCTGAAAATTGATGATCCTGTTTCTAAATATATAGATTTCAAACTAGGTAAAGAAGACAAACCAGTGTTAATTAAACATCTTATGTCCCATTCATCGGGAATTCCCGATCTTGGAATAGCTTCAGTCTTAATTCGAAGACATTCATTTCCGGAGACGGAGCTTTATATTCCTATGAGTAGTTCTGAAGATTGGTTATTGCATGCTAATGCTGCACAAGGTGAAGTCTTTGATGAGCCACTAAAACGATTCTTCTATTTCAATGGAGGGTATGCTCTATTAGGATTGATTATTGAAGCAGTATCGGGAATGAAATATACTGAATATATAGCTGAATATATCCTGAAACCACTCTCAATGAAGCGTTCCACCTACTTAAGAGAAGAATTCGAAAAAGAAGAAGATAGAATGACTGCGTATGGAACAGTCAAAGGGATGGTAAAGGAATCTATTCATCCTTTTGATGAATTAATTTATGCTGCAGGGGGATTGCTTTCTTCAGTAAATGAAATGGAAAACTATCTTCAAATGTTTCTTAACAATGGAACCTTTATAGGAAATGAAGTCCTAAAACCGGAATCTATCAAAACTATGTTAGAACCAATGATAGAGGTGCCACAAGGAGTTTTTGGGAAAACATACTATTGTTTTGGATTGTTTAAAACTGAAGATTTCTTTGGTGAGATTCTCTATACTCATGGGGGTTCCACAGCCGTTTCAAGTGCATATTTAGCCTTTATTCCGAAGCAAAAAATGGGTGTAGTTGTTGAAGGAAATGTGGGAGCAGTACAAGGTGGATTAATTGCTCAAGCAATACTTGCCAGTTTATTAGGAAAGAATCCAATGGAAGAGCATCCAACATTGAGACTTGATTCAAAACTGAATCAATTGGTTGGTTCTTATCAATCATATAAAGGAATCAACAAAGTAGAGATTATTAAAATCGGACAAGTATTATACTTCAAAGATTCTGACGAAGATTGCCCATCATTCCCTATTATCCCATATACTGATACTACAAAGAATTACAAATTCTGGATCCCAACTGGCGTAACTAAATTCCCTTGTGAATTCAAAATTAATTCAAAAACAGGCAAAATTAGTTTTGTTTTCGAAAGAACAGTTTACCACAAAATTGGTCCGATAAAACCAAAGAAGAAAGAGAAAAAGTAAGGTTCTACCTTATTTTTTTCTATTTTTTAACTAATATATCCAACAGAGTAAATTCTTCTTCTTTATTGTTTAAATTCAAATCACTCGTAACAGGTGAGATACTGATACATTTTTTAGCTATTGCTTCTATGTCACTCCCTTCAGGAGCTTCTTTGACAGGGTCACCCCAAAAGAAATAATAATCATTGTTTCTTGGATCCTTTCTTAATTCGGGTTTGAAAACAAGGAATTTATTTGCCAATTTAGTAATTTTTATCGGAGTATCATTTGAAGCATCGTTTGGATAGTTAACATTAATGAAAGCTAATTTTTCTGGGAAAACCATCTCTAAGACTTGTTTAGTTATCTGAGCGGAAATCTTAGCAGTATTACTAAATGTCTCCAAAGTTGGATTAACAAAGTAATTGGCAGGATTCACATGCATAGAAAATGCTATAGCTGGAACACCATAAAATGATGCTTCAAAAGCAGCAGCACAAGTTCC
>DAOVPS010000161.1:0-7744 GCA_030629105.1 Candidatus Heimdallarchaeota archaeon | reverse complement strand
CTCAAAAATGACATTTCACCGAAAGTACGTGCAAATGCCGCAATGTCTCTCGGTCAATTAAATAATGAAAATGCAATACAATCCTTAATAGCTGCGTTGAGTGATAAGGATGCTTTTGTGAGAGGGATGATTGTTTATTCTCTGGGATTATTGAAAGCTAAAGAAGCTATTAATCCATTAATTATGATATTAGAAACAGACCCTGATAAGGAAGCGAGAATGGCTGCTGCAGATTCACTAGCACAAATTGGCGATGAAAAAGCAATAAAACATCTTGTGAAAGCTTATGTCAATGATATGGAAGATTCTGTTAAATCAGAATCGAGAGATTCATTAAATCGCCTTGGTGCTCAATTAAACATAACAGAAATAGACGTTTTAATTCAAAGCGAAATGGAAAGAAGACAACAAGCACAAATCTCATCTGCTCAAGTCGTGCGTGATCAATTTTTAGATGACATGCAGAAGAATGAGATGGAAAAACAAAGAAAAGAAATTATTACGATTATTTCACAAGAATTACCAAAATTATTGGAATATGCAATTCACAATGAAGTCATTCCTTTCGATAGCTTTTGTGCTAGATTTAATTGCGATGATTTTACTTTAGAATTCGCATTAACTAAATTAATTGAAAGTAATACAATTAACGTAAAAGTTAATGCCTCTGAGAGAAGTTTTACTGTCTTGAAACCCCAAGCAGAATTAAGTGAAGATGCACAGACGAAACTAAAATTGATTAGAAAGAAGTTTGGAATTGACTGGTAATTCGTTTTTAGAAAACGTATTCTTCATATTATCTTATTTCTTTATCTTCCTGCTATAAATAATACTTGTAACCAATATTGTTCCTAAGCCAATAACTGCAATTAGAAATCCAAAGCCAGGAATAAAACCGGATACAAATTTGAATCTCGGTAATTCGAATCCAGTTTGTCGATTAATTATCTGCAAATCCTCTGTGATAGAATAACCTTGGTATTGTCCAAACATGTAAGTGGCAATTCTATATCCAAGAAGAATGCCAGTGATCTCATCCCATACAAATTTTATCATGTGATCAAATTGAATAGAAGTATTACCCGTTTCATTCTCATATGTTCCACGCATATACATGTCAAATATTACCTGATTATCGACAATTTCTCGTTCTGCTTCTAAAGTTGCTCCATATAATAATGAATTTGGAAGTGAATTATGATATTCAAGAGTTGTAAGATTATCCAAAAAATCCCAAACATCTTGTTTTGGTTCAACAAAAAACCACTGAATAAGTGGCGGCCCACGATTTATTTCATCTTTATTAAAACCTGAATTCACTAAGCGATTACACTCCTCAACGGGATAATAAAGAAACTTAGAGAATTGAGAGAAGAACATATCAGTAGTGATGAGCCCATTTGAATTGGTACTAGTATAATTTGTAACCTTAAAATCTACTCCCCAAACATTATCGACATCTAAAACATCTACCTCATATCTTGTATTCATATCAACATTAATTTCATTAAAGAAAGCCCCTTCACCACTTGCTTCCAGATTATTAATTTTCACTATCCATACAGAGCTTTCAAGTAAATACTCTGTAGAAGAACCAGAGATGCTACCCCATGCAGCCTGGGTTTTAACAGCAAAAGATGAACTACAGATAATGAATGTTAAGACCAATGGAATTACTGTGAATGAGATTTTTTTGATGTTAAGTTTCAAATATTACCACCAAATTTAGATGTTTAATTTAGTCTAATATTTCATATTTTCATATGAAATTAAAATTTTGCTTTAACTTGGAAACCTCTTAATAAGATATAAAGCTGATTGAAGAAACCATTAAAAGAAAGTAATTTCTTAATAATATAATTGATACTAATAAAGTAATTAGGAGTAATGAATTTTTGAAGGAGATTAAAGTCGGAAATATAGTTGGGAAAGTAGGTACGATTGTCTATGATTATTTAGAAGTCTTAGAGCATCCTGTCGGTACAATAGAAAGATTACCCGTTATAATTGCTCAAGGAGCGAATTCGGGTCCTACGCTATGGTTAACAAGTAATATTCATGGGGATGAGTATACTGGTATTCCCGTTATTCATCGAGTGATTAATAGCTTAAACCTTGAAGAGTTAAAGGGAACAATAATAGCAATACCGACACTTAATCCTGCTGGTTCTCGAGTAAGAACCAGACATCCATATTACGATAAGAAAGATCCAAACAGACTTTTCCCTGATGGTAATCCATTCAAAGAAAAACCAAAGGGTGGTATAAAAGAAACAAGTGAAATAACAGTCGATGAAGATAAAAAAGAAGGAGAATTATCCATCAAAACTGAAAAAGTAGTGAAAATATCGGTGGAACAAGAAGCCAAAGAACCCAAGACTGTGGACCCACTAGCAATATTCGATAATGAAGAATTATATCCCTCTGTTCAAGAAATGATTTGGAAAAATTTATTTGAAATAATAAAGGAAACTGCTGATTACTTGTTGGATTTACATAATGCGTTCATAAAGTCCATACCATTCAGTTTTCTAGATAGGGTTCTGTATAATCCTGATGTAGAAGATGATAAGAAGAAAGCAGAAGACCTTTACAACAGAACGGAAGAAATGGTTCGAGCTTTTGGATTAACGATAGTTCGTGAAACAACACCAACGAGATATATACAAAAGAAACTACATCGATCAACTTCAGGTGCAGCGCTAAATTATCTGAGAATACCCTCATTTACAGTAGAACTTGGTATGTACCTAGATGTAGAACCGGAATTTGTTGACGCAGCAACAATAGGAGTATTTAATGTTTTAAAATGGGCTAAAATGCTAAATGGAAGTATAGAAAAAATAACTTCTGTTCCTGTCATTGCTGAAAATGAAGCAGTCAGATATATCGGTCATCCAAGAACAAAGAAATCTGCAATTATTGATCTCAAGATTAAGAAAGGAGATTTTGTGAAAAAAGGTGATGTAATTGCTATTGCTCGAGATATTTTCGGTAGACCAATAAAAGAAGAATTTGAAATAAAGACAGAAGTTGATGGATATGTCTTCATGATCAATGAAGGGATTCTTAGATATCCCAACGAAGAAATCTGTTGGCTAGCATCACCTGATACACAGCCAATGGTTGATAAATGGCCTAAGAAATCAAAAAAGTAAAAAAGAAAGAATGTGCGTAGAATTTTTTCTACACTTTATTTTTGATTATTTGCGTCTTTTAAGTATAATTGGTAGGCCAATAATTAGTGCAAATGCAGGGATAACCATGAACCATTCAAATCCAGGGATGAAGCCCACACCAGGTAAATTGTAACCTACTTGTTCTACCCGTTGTTCAAGTATAGCTGTTACGGCAGTAAAGTCCATTTGACCTGAATAATTGACGTTTAAATAATATCCTTTTATAGCACCAGTAACTTTGTCAAAAGCAAAAATCATTGTAAATGTTCCACCATAATTGTGACCTGAAACAGCATTTGTAAACGTCATATCAAAATGCCACTCAAATACAGCTATTGCGGAAGAATTATCAAAACTTCCATCCATATTGGATATTGTCCAATCAGTCCCGTAAAAGCATTCAGAGACAAAAGTATCATTTGCCATAAGAAAGAAAAATTCAGAGAATTCTGTAATATCCACAAAAAATATCGGAAGTATCTGTGGACCTAAATCCATTTCTGTTTGATTCCATCCTCCTGAATAATTACCGAAAAACAACGGAAAGAACAAGTATAATGTAATAACTCCCAAATCAGAAGGATTATTGGTGCCTTCTTCGGTAATACTACCAATTGTCATATTCCAATCAACATCTGAAATACTAGCATCAGTAACTAATACTGTAAATTGTGTCTTCTCGATATATGTTTCCTCTTCAAAAGCAAAGCCTTCTCCAAACGAGGTATCTGTGCCATAGGTTATATCCCAATTGGATTTTATAACATCAAATGTAAAGGTATTACCAATAGCTACATTATAATCAGCTTTTGTTATCGTTGGTGCAATCATAATTATAACAAGAAGAAATGGTATACTTACTTTCATTATGTTCGTCAACTTTTTCACCAAAAATGTATGAACTCTTTTGTATAATATTACAGTTTTCAAATTTTACTTATGAACATTTCTTAAAGAAATAACAAAGAATCTAATTATAATAGAGAAATGAAAAATGTCAACAAAAAAGAAAGAATAAGCGTAGAAAATTTCTACGCACTATTTTTTTAGGATTATTTGCGTCTTCTAATTATAATTGGCAAAGCAACTAGTAGTCCTAGAGCAGGAATTACCAAGAACCACTCAAATCCAGGAATAAATCCACCTGCAAATTGGTAATTTGGTAAATTATAACCAGCGAGTTCAGTATGCATATTGTAAGAAAACTCAATAACAGTACTATTAGATGTGCCTTCCATGCTACCTTCTACATGCATTCCTTTCAAAACTCCGTTTGCCTTGTTGAAAGCAAATTGGAAGTGATGATCCACGTCATAATTGATTAAGTATGTGTGAGTGCCATTGGTTAATGTATCATTGAAAGTTCCGCCTAAATAAGATTCGAAGAAGAATTCTGAAACACTATCTGTATATTCTGCTTGAATTGAGAGTCCTGACATGCCTGAAGCGGAAATCAATGAAGAGCCAGTTTGTACTTCTGCGGCAAATTCTGCGAATAAAGTCCAAGTAGCAGCTTCTGGTTCAACAAAAGGTTCTAATAACATTCCAGGAGCTTCTTCTGCTTCTGTTTGATTCCATTCAATTGGATCAACATATACGAGTGAGAATAACAATGGAAATACAGTCATTAAAAGACCGCCAAATTGGAATCCAAAAGTACTACTAGAGCCATTTTCTACATAGCTTCCTGCTTGGATTTCGTAGATAGTGGTATTTAAAAACGAATCATCAAACTCTAATACTTCAACCACTACAGAAGTTCCTGCAGCGAACGCATGATCATCTACTGTATAACCTGTACCAGTTCCGGTATTAGATCCTACTGTTATAGTCCTTTCTGCAGCAATACAATCAAAGGTAAAAGTATCACCTATATCAACACCAAAATTTGCTGTTACTAATTGTGTGGAGAGAAAAAGACTAATCAAAGCTAACGGTATTATAACTTTTAACATTTTTTTCAATTTATTCACCTTAATAATTAGATATAATTAATTATTGAATAATAAACAGAGTGGAGGATTATCTTTATGAACCTTTCTTTGGTGGCATCATTTTAGTATGCTTCAATTAATAAAACACAAAATTGAGAAAAGGGGATTTTTGAACTTATGAATGAGTTTAATATGAGTAATTATTATTGTTTGTTCGCAGTCTTCTGTGGAGTTTATATTCTTGCGTTTGTTGAGTTTAACTAGAAAAAAACTATTCTTATTCTTCTTTCTTCTATTGATCAGCAATATTTCTATTGTATTTAGTAATGCTTTACAGCAATCAGAAATTAACCTTTATCCAAATGCTGGTGATGAATCACAAATACAATCATATGCAGTTGCTATTAATTCTACAAATAACATTCATGCTGTTTTCAATAAGCAAATACAAATTCATAACTCACTTGAGTATATTGTAACAGGTGCTGATTTCATATGGAATTTGACTTCAAGTATTGTGATAGAGGAAAATAGCACATTGAATATTATTGGCAGACCTACTATGGTTGCTGCATCGGATCGATTACAATTAGTTCTTGCTTTTAGTACTGCTGCTGACAGTGGTCTTTTGCTGATGGAAAAACCGTATTCTGATATCTCTTGGTCTAGTAATATTGTTCAATTAAATGAAACATTTCAGTTTTTAGATCCTGTTTTAGTTAGAAATACAACAAATGAAGATCTTTGGCTCTGTTGGAGAGATAATTCTGAAGATTCATACAAGATGTTCTTTTCAGTTTTCAATAGTACTTCTGGAATATGGGGCAATGTAATCAAGTTAACAGATCCAAGTGGTGGTAATAGTACTGATTGCAAATTCATATTAGATGTTTCAGGGAATGCTCATTTTGTCTGGTCAGAGGGTCAACTCAATCAAGAACGAATTCTTTATCGTAAAGTTTTTTGGAATGGAACAATGGAACCTATTGAAGTTCTGACTGATGGAAACAATAGATGTCGATATCCGGAAATTATTATTGATTACAACAATGACTTCAATGTTTTTTGGAGTAATTATACAGTTGTCAATCCAGGAGTAGATTATGGCACTCAGAATATACAAACTACAAGGAAATCATTCAATGGAACTTGGAGTGAACCATTTGAAATTGCCCCCTATAAACCACCAGATTTCCAGGGTTTTTCGGATGCCAGAATATCATCTGTTGCAAAGGATTTTGACAACAATCTATGGGTAGCGTTTGAAATAAGGGAACAATATGCTTATCATCAAGGAATAGATATCCGGAAACGAGTTGGTTATACTGATTGGCAAGCGAGTGAGAGAATATCATTAGCTAATAATCCTGCTATAGATCCACTAATAAAATGTGATAATGTAGGTAATTTGCATTGTTTTTGGTTAGATTTACGTCACTCAAATTATGAATTATACTTTAAAATTAGATTTTCCAGTGGTGTTTGGACAAATGAATTTCGTTTATCAATTGATACATCAACATTTGGCGATTATTGGCAATTAATTCTAATTGTTTCGGGAGTAATAGCAATAATTTCTTTTCCATTGATAATTCTGGATAGAATTAGAGCAAGAAAACGAAATAAACTGCTTAAGAGGAAAATTTCTGATTTACAGGAGTAAATCTTCAGATGTTATCTCTTCTTGTTTTACGTTCTCAAAATTGGCTATAATCTCAAGATAAACCTCTTTTGGATATTTAACACCAAAAAATCTGAAAGCAACACGTTTCTTTTCATTTTGATCCGTTTTATAAAAAACAATGGTTCCAAAATTAAATGCACTTGAAATTATTGGTGTTTGTCTAATCTTAATTTCAGTTATTTCTACATAATCAAAAGTAAGATTTTTCTTTGCTCGATAAATACTTCTTATTTCAATACCATTGTCATCAATCCAATATCTTGGAGCACTAATGATTAGATAAACAACGGTGAATAATATAAAGTTTACAAGCAATGAACCCGCCCAAGATAATTTTGAATAGAGATCAATTCTTTCAGGAGTTAGATTAAGACCTAGAATTCTTGGATGCACAAGATAGCGCATCATTAAATATAATCCCAGATTTAATATTAGCGTGAAAACCATCCACTGTATTATATATTCTGCTGAAGCTTTTAGAGAAAAACGACTTGGACTTTTATTACTCATTTGGAAACCTACATAGTTTATTATGATATAGTATTCATTTAATTTTTCTAGTTTTAGTCTATTTTGAATTATCTATACCTATAATAAAAAAAAAGAGAAATGGTAATTTAATGACTATGCTTTCATTCTTATGTCTCAGTAGTTTCATCTTCAGCTTCTTCAGTTTCTTCTTTGACTTCATCGATATCTGGAATTTCAGGGATTTCTATGTCTTCTTCAGGTTCTTTTTCAATATGAGCTTTTACATCCTCTTCATCAATATCCTCTAATGCGTCCTCAATATCATCAAGGATTTCGTCTTCTGTGAGTTCTTCTTCATCTATTTCTTCTTCGACTGCTTCTTCCACGGGTTCTAGTTCAATGACTTCCTCAGCAATTTCTTCTGCGATCTCTTCGATTACTTCCTCTTCAACAGCATCATCAACTTCTTCTTCAAT
>DAOVPS010000054.1:0-16252 GCA_030629105.1 Candidatus Heimdallarchaeota archaeon | reverse complement strand
TTTGGTTGTTAATGATCAATTGTTCTGGTTACGAAAAAATGTACGGCCATTTGACGACGACGGAGATGGTCAATTAGATGAAGATTCTATAGATGATGTTAATGGAGATGGGCTCATTTCAATGTTAAGTGTTTATGAGAAAGTGGGTGGGATTCCGGAATATCGATACTACTACTGGGAAGGTATTGATAATGATGGGGATGGCTTAGTGAACGAGGATATGGTTGGATTTGTTGATCTGAACAGAAATTATGATATGTTCTTTAGAGATGGCAATGGTTGGGATGATGATACACAAGCCACCAGATTTCCAGGTTTTGTTGCTTTTTCTGAACTTGAAACACAAGTGTACAGAGATTTTGCCTTAGATCACAGTTTTGCTATGGCGTATTCTCTTCATTCAGGAGGAAATGCAACGCTACTTCCAGGAAGTACTGCTGGTCGGAATGAACCTGCCCTCTACGATTCTATGTTATACGACTATGCCTATATGCTACCAGAATCATACGACTACTATGGCTATAGAAGTGCTTCGTATACCATTGAGGAAGACCCAGTTTATCCTGCTGGTGTTTGGTCTCATTGGATGTATTTCGAAAGAGGTTGTACAGCTCCCATGTCATTTGAGCTTTATGGGAATTTGACCACTTTTGCTCCCGAATTAGAGGTTACAATAATTGATAATTCTACCCATCTGATAACAGAATGGAAGGAAATCAAATATTTGTATGGACCATCTGAAGAATTCATCAACAATCTTTGGTTAGACGTTTTCCCGGCATTTCCATATTTGCTCCAGAATACTCCGAGATTAAATGTTGAAGCCACCCTTCATTCCATAGTTGATCGCCCTGGATCCTTAACCAATGTTTCATTCTCTTGTACAAATCTAAGTCCAAAACTAAACTCTTCCACTGAAGTTGAGATTTTCAATATGAGTGGAGTCAAAGTCTTCGAAGAAGGTTATGTTATCGATGCGGATTCCACGATTGTTATCCATGCGACTATACCTTTACTATCCACTTTTGACGAATCATATGAAATTAAAATTGGAAATGAGTTTACTGGTTATTATCACTTCACTTACAGAATTGAGTTAGGAACAAGTGGAACAAGCATTAGCTTTTCCATGATAGGTGTAATGATAATTCTCTCTGGTTTATTACATATAATCATAAAGCGAAAAAAGAAGAATTAAATTATTCTTCTTTCTTTATATTCCTAGTTTTTTTCGATTAGCTACTATGTGGTTTTCAATGTTGTCTACGGCTTTTACTGCGTCTGTCTCAACGTCCAGTAAGCCACCTGTTATATCCTTCAGATCTTTCGTTAGAAGTTTAACGAGATTTGTTCCACCGGTAACTGTTGGAATCGGATTCACATAAGTATACAGACCGAAGGCTAAAGCGAAAATTGCATCGATTGTTGCTTTTTGTTCCATATATTCAGGTGCTGCAGCTGCCATAGGCAAATCAGGTATTGGTACTCCACCGAGAGCTTCTGATACTGCATGAATCAAATCAGCTAATCTTCCTGTATCAGTGCATGTTCCATAGCTTAAAACAGGAGGAATGCTAAGTGCTTTGCATACTTTCTGTAATTTGCTTCCAGCTAATTTTATTGCATCCAAACTACATAACCCAGCTACTTGGACAGCGGCATTCCCACACCCAAGTGAAAGAACCAGTATGTCTCTTTTGATCAGCTCTTTTACAACAGCAACTGTATGAACATCTTGTCCGTAATCCCTTAATGATGTACAAGAAACCATACCAACAATGCCTTTTATTGAACCATCTTTAATCGCGTCGAGTAATGGTTCCAAAGTCCCACCCAGAGCTTCTAAAATGCTTTCTGTAGAGAAGCCAACAATTGCTTCCCTCATTGGTAACCCAGTGATTGGTTCAACAGATTCCCTTCTTTCTTTGAAATTATCAATTGCCATTTGTAGTAATTGTTCTGCTTGTTCCTCTGCTTTCTCTGGAAGATAATTTATTCTATCAGTAACTCCATCAAAAGCTACTAAATCGCTTACAGGAACTAGTTTGAATTTGAATTTCTCAGCATAGATTGGATCAACCGGCATAGAGCAATTCATATCTGCTACGAATATATCTACACTCCCAGTTGCTAAGATTGCTTCTTGCATAAGCCAATTCCCAGTAAACCCATAGAACACATCATCCATTTCCCATCTTTGAATCATTTCTTGCCCGGTCTCAATGTTTGCAATTATCCGTAACCCTTTGGCTCCCTGAGCTTTAGCTTTCTCTTGCCATTCTTTCTTTCGAGCTACTTGTACTAAAGCAAACCCAAGAAATGGTTCGTGACCATTTGGTAAAACATTAACATAATCAGGATCTAAAACACCCAGATCAACTCTCATTTTATGAGGTTTGGGAATACCAAAGATAACATCTTGCAAGTATTCTGTCACAATTTGACTTTGATAAGCCATAGCAATACCTATTCTCATTGCTTTTAGAGCTAAACTAACATAATATCCATCAACATTTGTTAAGCAAGAACTAGTTGAAAGCAGTATTTCTCCATGAACTCCTCCGGGGAAAATCCCCAATTTTTTCCACAGTTCTTTTCTTTCTTTCGGAGCTAATTTTTCAACGATAACGCTTGGCTCATCATGTTTCCTATTGAAGTCTTTTTCAACAAAATCGCAAAACCGTTTAGCTATTTTATTTATGTCTCCTGAAACATCCACTCCTAATCGTTGAGCAAAAGTTTTCAATTTTTCCGGTTCGGTTATTTTGAACGGTGTTTTTCCATTGGCTATTGCTCTTAGTGTTTTCACAGTTTGCTCAGTATGATATTGATATGTTGATGTTCCCATGACATTTCTTAACAACATCATGCGCATAGCCATACCATCACCTGTCATACCACAAACCCCACGCCTATCTGTAGCGACATTAGCACGACAAGGGCCATTAGAACATAAATCGCACCTAACTCCTTGAAGACAGAATTGACATCTACGATCAGGATCCCCGAAAGCTAACCCCTGATCTTCAAATCGATCCCAAACATTTGTGATACCTTCCTTTTCAATTCGTTTGTAAACTCTATCGATTTTTTCGTGTTCTTCCACTAATTCACTTCTAAGACGATCATACATTTTTATGACTGATTTATGCTCAGATATTCTTTCTTTTTCCATGAAAAATCACCAATAAGAAACGGTATTTGTATGCTTTACGATATTTGGTTTACGTAAAAATCTATTGCATAACAAATAAAAGGAAAATAAAATCACCAAATAATCAGCTTTTTACAATCATTTTATAATGAACTGACTGTTATTGACTTGTTTTAAAATAATAGATTGCGAGTTGATTTAAGATGAATTACAGAAAACATTTGAAAAATCCAGTTTTAACAGAAGAATCAGATCAAAGAAAAGGATTACCACTTCCACCGATGCAAAAACCTTATCCTGAGGATGCTAAATTAATCGATTTAGTTTCTCCAGAGGAGTTCAAAATTGGTGAGGTTTCTCTATTAAAGGCTATTAAGAACAGAGTTAGCCACCGCAAATACTCCAATGAGTCATTAACTTTGGAAGAATTATCATTTTTGCTTTGGTCAACTCAAGGTGTCAAAGAACTCGCAAGGGAAGGACGAATAACATTGAGAACAGTTCCTTCTGGAGGTGCAATGCATCCCTTCGAGACTTATCTTTTAATCAATCGTGTGGAAAGCATAACACCAGGTCTTTATCGATACTTAGCTATTGAACATAAATTGCTACCAATAACAACAGAAGCAAAAGATTTACCAGTGGATATTAATGAAATCTGTAATAAACAGACTTTTGTTGGAAAAAGTGCAGTTGTATTCATTTGGAGTGCTAGGCCATACAGAACAGAATGGCGCTATGGAGAAGATTCCATCAAAGACATTTTAATGAGTGTAGGACACATTTGTCAAAATCTCTATTTGGCTTGCGAAGCTATTAATTCAGGAACATGCGCTATTGTTGCCTACAATCAAGATAAACTTGATGAATTCATAGGTGTGGATGGGGATAATGAAATATCTCTTTATGTAGCACCTGTTGGCAAATTATAATCATAGAACAAAATACAACCATTCGAGAAGTTTTTACTTCTCTTTTTTATTGTAAAGCATTACTGTTAATTGAAATCTTATTGAGAGAAATAGATTTTTAAATTTAGAAGACGTTTTGATGATTATGTCAATCGTGAAGAAAGGCGATAAAGTTAAGTTTTCCATTCATATCTGCGATATTTGTGCTTCAGAACGCCAAATGAAATTTGATATTTTCCGTTTGAAACGAACTCGAGTGCGAAATAAGCAACCATGTACCATTTGTAATGCCTCAACTAATGCGACTTATGTTGGCATTGCAGATTCTGAGACTGAAGCTGAACAGATAAAAGAAAAACTTGCATAGATAAAATGGGTTTGTTTTTGTTTCTTTAAATCCCATTTTCTAGTTACTTTTCATAATATAATTTGAAATTATGGAATCTCTTATTGTGAATCCACATTCGCATTCTTATTACAAATAAAAGTTCAAGCTGGACATTTAATGTCCAGTTTGTATTTTCTTACATTTTACTTATTTTGCAGGCATAGGTTCTTCTGGGAGTTTTATTACTAAAGCAAGTATATAGAATATGCCGATCAATATTGAACAAATAAGACTACTGTAAAAACTCGTTGATAGTCCCCACCACCATCCGGCAGCAAATATAGCAAACAAACCTACATATAAAGCTGTAAATACGAAAGTAATTACTGCTATAGCTATTCCACCGAAATTCAGTAGTTTAGTGAATTTCACAGGGATTTTACCAAATTGTCCAAGTATTAAGAGTATAGCAACCAATAAATTAACGAGGAAAATCAATGCGAAAAGAACAAGAGCGAGTTGAGCCCAAAAAGGCGCCATTACTGAGCCGATAAAGAAATAATATGCGCCGTAACCTACGTCCCACCAACCAAAATCTGTAAAGAATAATAGCATTGCTCCAAGAAAGCTAAAGAAACCTGCAAGTGCAATTATTGCAATTTTTATTGGTTTCATATTCATAGTTGAATCATTCATAGAATTAAATTGATTTAGCAGTTTAAAAATTCTTGCTGTAAAGAATCTAAATGATAAGTTTCTACAAAGAAGAAGGAAATAAAATATTAAGCTCGAAAATTATTAATGACTGTTTAATCTTATAATACCTCGGAGAAAAATATTGTGAATCAAGTTTTAATTGCCTTTCTTTTGACAACTTTCGCGGGATTATCAACTGGAATAGGAAGTGCCATACCATTTTTCTTCCGAACATTCAGAAAATCATTTCTAGCATTTATTTTAGGATTATCTGCTGGAGTGATGATTTTAGTTTCATTTATGGAATTAATGCCAAATGCTCTGGATCATGTTGAGGGTTTTGCTAGTTATTGGATTTATTTGTCCTTTTTTGGGGGAATGGCCGTAGTTGTTTTAATCGATTTTCTGATTCCTCATGAGAAGAATCCCCATCACATGGAGCGAAAAGATGAGACTATTTTTACGATACAAGATGAGTGTCGAGATGAAAGTGAGGAAACAGAAGGAATTGTTGAGCTCCGAGTAGAGGAAAATGATACCGAAGAAGATGCTAAAATTAAATCTCTTAAGCGAACTGGTGTGATCACAGCTATAGCTATAGCAATTCATAATTTCCCAGAAGGCATGGCTACTTTTGCCACTGCACTAGCCGACCCAAAACTTGGTTTATCAATAGCAATTGCTATTGCAATTCACAACATCCCAGAAGGTATTAGTGTTTCAATTCCAATTTATTATGCTACTAAAAGTAAATGGAAAGCATTCGGTTTATCATTCGCCTCAGGAGTAGCAGAACCTGTGGGAGCTCTTATTGCTTACGCTGTCCTTGGACCTTTTCTTGGAACTCATCCTGAAATTCTTGCAGTCAGTTTAGCTGCTGTTGCTGGAATCATGGTGTACATTTCAATTGATGAACTCATACCTGTTGCCCGGGAATACGGAAAAGGCCATGTAGTTATGGCAGGTGTTGCAATAGGAATGATCATTATGGCTAGTAGTTTGGTGTTATTTGAATACATATAGTGAATTTATTCATTGTTGGATCCATTCATTTTTTCATAGGAAATGGATCGAGCTGTTTCTACTTCCTTTGGTGTCTTTAATCCGATCTTAGATTTAACGTAGAGTAGGAGGAGCAATGGTACCAAGGCGAAGATAATAATGAGAACGAACTCATAAGGAAACGAGTAGCCTTCGTCTATTATCATACCAAAGACAACTAAAACGATGGAAAAGACACTCATCGCTGAATCCAGAATACCAGTTATAGTGCTTAAAACCTCGAGTGGAACACATTCAGCAAGTAGAGAATTAAACGGAGCATTCCCGTAATAGAAGGTTATTGATAATAATACAAACAAGATAATGGCAATTGCTAGAAATATCGAATTCATAGCTGTTCCTGTTAACATAAGGGTTCCAACAAAAATAACTAGAAGCACAGCAGTAATAGTTGTAGCAATTTTTGAAACGATTACTGCTCTCAGACTGCCGGATTTCTTCGAGACAAATCCGCTTACTAGTGCAGATAAACCTCCAAGAGCCAGAATTGAAGACATTATTATAGAAGACCCTAATTCAGAAACTAAGAATTGATCTTCAAAAATTAAAGCCGTGAATATATTCAGGATTCTGAAAATACCACTTCTAAATACTTGAGCAATAAGCAGTGCGATTACAGGACCCGTAAATGCTGCTAAAACTAATTTCAGATTGAACCGCTTTTGTTTTCCTTTTTCAACAGCGAAAACTTCTTCATCCATTACTACATTTTCTTTTGGTTTATACTGCAGATCCTTCCTAGCAAAATACAGCATTATTAGTAATATTGGAAAACATGCAACTCCAAAAATACCAAAACCTAATGAGGTTTCTCGCCAACCAAATCGACTTGCGAAATTAATAGCTGCTAGTGGAGTAATTATGGATCCTATTGTTCCAAAAACTAAGTTCACACTATGCGCTATGTTTCTGTGTTCCCCAAATTCTTGTGAGAGCATAGGCAAAGCCATAGGATGAAAGATGGAAGCTCCTATCCCTCCAACGACTGCAGCAACTATTAGAATGCCATAAGTCTGAGCTGCAAACATTATGAATGTGTGTGAAACTGTTAAGATAAAACCGACTGCGATTAACTCTAATCGCCAGCGATATAATCTATCACCGATGAAACCCAATATGATGGTTAGAGGAATCATTACTAAAGAACTTGTCATTGCTAGAAGAGCAGTCTGTGTATAATCCAGAAGGATGTCATTTCGAATAATTATTGTTAGAATGGGGAGAAAAAATGGATAAATGTGAGCCATTATATGAAAGAGATTTATTGTCATAACGAGGGGTAGGCGTTTCCTTAGCATCAACAATCATTTCCAAGCAACTAAGTAAGCATTAAAAACATTTTGACTAATAAAAATAAATTGAATGGTTTCGTCAGTCAGAGAAAAAAAGAGAAGAGATTAAAACCAACTTCGTCTACTACTTCTATCTCCTTGAAAATACATGTAATCAACTGCAACAGCATAAGCAAGTGCTATGAGGGGATCTATTAATTCACTAACAATTACTCTGAATTGATCTCTGAAGGTGAACCATTTCTTATCCACATTGAGTAATAAACGACCTTGTGGATCTACTAGCTGAAAGTTTGTTTTTAACCAAATTTCTTCATTTGGCCGTCCTATAAGGTGCCCTCTTTCATCGTACAATTCCCAAGCTCTCTTCAGAAAACCAAACTTGCTTTTTATTGCTCCTTTAAAATTACCTTGATGATCTCGAATATCAAAAGTTTTGTTTTGGACTTTAAACAGTGTTGGATTTCCCTTAACTTTTGCTACTTGGTTTCCTCCGAGGTCGAAGAAAGACCATTCACCGCCCCAGCTAATAATCTTTCCTTTGATTTCACCCATTTTATGACCAGTTACGTTGTATATCTCATATTTTGGTCCCCAACTAAGGAAGGCTTGCATAACCAAATACTCTCTATGTCGAAACATAGGAATGTTCCTTCGCCATGCGGGAGGTAAAACGGGAGGAACTTCAGGGGGAGGACTTGGATCTATTCTGTACTTTGGGCTTTCTTTTCCACCAGCTTTAATGGATTCAGAATGAGTTTGATAAGAATAACAAAACTGGCAATAGTAGTCATTGAAATCAGTTATAAATTCTACTTGTTCACCACAAAACTTGCAGTATCGAGTTCTTCCATCTGACAATTTTCCAAATACACCTAGTAAAATTAGATGCAATTATTTAATTAAATACTCCTATTAGATAGTCAGTAACTCTTAAAAAAAGAGGAGAAAAGGGATTATCCCTTAACAACGGCAATTGGTTTTAGTCGAACTACTCTTTTTCCAATACCAATATTATCGCTAACTTCAGCAACAGCATCAATATCCTTGTATACTCCGGGAGCTTCTTCTGCAATGATTTTCGGATTTGCGGATTTCACAAAGATTCCTTTGCCTCTAAGCTCATCTCTCACGGTTGTTCCCCAGAATTGTCTAAGAGCTGCTTTTCGACTGAGCACTCTTCCTGCACCATGAGCTGTACTACCAAATGAAACATCCATACCAGTGGGTTGTCCAATAAGAATGTAGGAGGCTGTTCCCATGCTGCCAGGGAGGATTACAGGTTGACCTATTGATTGATAGGCTTTAGGAACATCTTTGTGACCAGCTGGAAAAGCTCTGGTTGCTCCTTTCCTATGTGTTATAACAGTTCGTTTCTTACCATCAATGGTATGTTCTTCTTTCTTGGCGATATTGTGTGCCACATCATAGATTAAGCCCATATCCATGTCTTCTGCAGATTGTTTGAATTGTCGCTCAAAAGTCTCCCGAACCCAATGTAGGATCATTTGTCTGTTTCCCCAAGCAAAATTAGCACCACAAGCCATTGCATTGAAGTATGCTTGTCCATCATCGCTTAGTGTTGGGACACAAGCTAATTCTCTGTCAGGAGGGTGAAGATTATATTTGGGCATAGCTCGTTCAACAATTCTAAGATAATCAGAACAAACTTGGTGACCTAATCCTCTACTACCAGTATGTATCATTACCATAACTTGATCCTTTTGAACAACACCCATCGCTTTTGCTAATTTTTCATCGTAGATTTTATCCACATATTGGATTTCTAAGAAATGGTTTCCACTACCCAAGCTACCTGCTTGTGGCATCCCTCTTGTAATGGCGCGATCAGATAGAGTTTCAGGATCAGCATTTGATAAGGCTCCATTTTCTTCACAATTCTCAATATCTTCTTCCCAGCCAAGTCCTTTTTTCACACAAAAAGATGCGCCTTCAACGAGTAATTCGTAAAGCTCGGATCTAGTTAGACGTATTTTAGCTTTCGAACCAACTCCAGATGGGACGTTTCTAAACAAATCCTCGGAAAGTTTCTCTGCATGCGGAGTAACTTCTTTTCTTTGCAGGTTTGTTCTTAGCAAACGTACTCCACAATTGATATCATAGCCTACTCCACCGGGACTAATCACACCGGTATCATAATCAGTTGCAGCAACACCACCAATGGGAAAGCCATAACCCATGTGTCCATCTGGTAAAACTAAAGCATGTTTTATGATTCCTGGTAACCAAGCTACATGTGTTGCTTGTGTCAACATTTTTTGTTCCATTGCTCGCATTATCGCTTCATTAGCGAAAATCCTAGCTGGAACTTTCATATATTTTCTTGTGCTTTTTGGAATTTCATAGATATTTTCAGCTATTTTTTTAGGTACAATTTGGGACATTTTTTTCATTCTTCCTATTTTCTTTTTTACAATCTTTTACAATTTTATTTAGTGAGGGAATGTCTAAGAAATGGTTTTCGGAAAGACCGGTTTCAGACTCACTATTACTAGCTAATTGTTTCCCAACTTTTAGCAGTTATTAATTTTTCGAAAAATTAGTTCTTTTTCTATATAAATCTGTTATCAACATTTTGTAGTTAACCATAATTTTTTGATTAGCACTATCATGTTAACAATATTGCTTTATTAATAGCAGAGAAATTCTCATTCAGTAGTATAAAAAATTAGGATTTGATATAATGACAGTTACAATTATTGTTGGAGGATTTTGGGGAGACGAAGGAAAAGGAAAAATCATCAGTTATATTGCATATTCTGAGGATCCTGCTATCATCGCTCGTGGAGGTGTTGGAACAAATGCCGGACACACTGTAGTTTTCGAAGGGAAACAATACGGGTTGCGGATGATTCCTAGCGGATTCACTAGCAAGAAATCCAGATTACTAATTGGAGCAGGCGTTCTTGCTGATACCGAGATTTTCCTAAAAGAAATTAAAGAAACCGGATGTTCAGATCGCATTGCTTTGGATTTTCACACAGGAATCATTGAGTCTAAGCACAAGGAAGTTGACAAAAAAGATAAGCACTTGAGTGAAAAACTTGGTACTACTGGAACTGGTTGTGGACCAGCAAATGAGGATCGCGCTCGCAGAGTTTTAAAACTTGCAAAAGATGTTCATGAGCTCCAACCTTACTTAACCGATGTTTCGAAGGAAATTAACGAAGCTATTGATAGTGGGAAAAATGTTGTCATAGAAGGTACTCAAGGAACGATGTTATCATTGTTTCATGGAACATATCCTTTTGTTACAAGTAAAGATGTTTCTGCTTCACAATTTTGCTCTGATGTTGGTATTGGACCTACAAAAGTCGATGAAGTTATTATTGTCTTTAAAGTTTTCATGACTCGTGTAGGAGCAGGGCCTATGCCCGGTACATTATCAGATAAAGAAATGCAGTTACGTGGTTGGACTGAACATGGAACAGTGACTGGTAGAGAACGAAGATCAGCACCTATTGATTTCGACGTAGCTCGCAAAGCAATTAGGCTTAATGGTGCAACCCAGATTGCATTAACAAAGCTAGATATTATTTATCCAGAAATCGCAGGAGCAGATACAGCGGATAGTCTCACACCAAAAGCTCTAGAATTTATTGCTAATGTTGAAAAAGAAACAGGTATCCCCGTCACATTCGTTGGGACAGGACCAGAAGCTGAAGCGTTAATCGATTTAAGAAAAGAGAAACTATAATTCTTCTTTTTCTTTCTCTTTCTTCCTTCTTTTTCTTTCTTTCCTGCTTTCTTTCTTACTTTCTAATTTGGTTTCATCAAACGATCTTGATGGACCTCTTCTGGAAAGAGTAAAAATCACAGAGACAGCTATTACTGCCCCTCCGCCAATTATTATCGCTGGGAATTTACTGCGCCAAAAATCTTCTTTAATTCGAGCGTAATCTTTGTAGAAGAAGAAATCGGTATTTGTATACATAGTGCCACTTGTTGAATTTGCCGTAAAAGTGATTTGTACAAAATTATCCCAGGTATTTATTGGTCCTATTGTTAGATTATATTTCTGATTTGAACCCAGATAAGGAGTTAGGAGATAAGGTTCTTCATCATTCTCTTGCTGTTCAAAAGATGCTTCTACTGTGGTATTTTTTACATCACCTAAGATGTTAATGTATAAATCCGCGAATTGTTGAGTAGTATTTAGCACTCTAACACTATAGGTTAAATCAATGAATAGTAAACCTTGAACTGAAACAACATTAATTCTATAGTAGGATCTAGCTAATTCAGTAACAGTTCCTCGAGTAGCATTCATTATGAGATAGTATTCACCGGTTTTGTTAAATGGTCCTACCAAACCTTGAAAGAGAGCGCTAGTTGCACTTATAGATTCGAGATCTACAAACTCCGTTGTTGTCCAATTCACTTGGTTCTGAGAGTAATGAACATAGACTCGAGTTGAGACATTCGCTTGTGGACCAAGTAAGAGGAATGAAAGATCCAAAACTGAATAATTAACGTAAATTGGTTGGTAATAATGCGAGTATTCATACAACAAAAGTAGATGGTCAGAGGAGCTCTCAGGATAAGCTGGTATTTTTTGGTTCTGAGCAACAGCATTAGACATTGGGATTAAGACTAAACTAAGGATACTAATGATTACTGCGAAAAACACTATCCTTGATTTTAGCTGTTTACTCATAGAGGAACCTCTAGTAATTAATCAGTTTAAACTTTTAGAATATATTCATTTCTAAACATTCTAGATTATATTATTCCTGCAGATAGCTAAAACATGAAAACAAGTATCTATTCAAAACTTCTCAATTATAATTCCCTTATCTTAAAGGCCGTGATGAAGTTCAAAGAGAAATGAGAGAAGAATATCTAAAAACAATGAATATAAAGTAGAATGAGGATAAGACATTGATAGAAAAAGCAAGTGTTATTCTGCACTGGAATACCGATTATGCAGAATTTCCGAGAAGCGAGTTTCCAAAAGTTGTTGAGCTATCTTACGAACCTATGATAACAGCTATAGAAGATGGATTTATTGGAACTATCTGCTTCAACATTACAGGGCATACTTTTGAATATTTGAAAGCAAACTATCCCGAATTAATTGATCGCATTAAGAGATTAGCGAAAGCCAATGTTGTTGAAATGCTCGCAACTGGTTACAGTCATCCTATCCTTCCACTTTTACCTCGAGAAAGAGCAGCAATTCAACTAAAAGATCACATCGCCCTACTCAAGAAAATTTTTGGTATAGCACCAAAAGGAATTTGGCCCCCGGAACTTGCAGTTAGTCCTTCTGTACTATCTCAAATCAAAAAAGAAGGGATTGAATGGACTGCTGTTGATTACGAACATTATCAATTATCTCAGTTCTTTGGTAATGATGTGAATCCCTTCGAAATACGAGAACAAACATTAACCGAGTTTCTGGCTGAGGTTTATTGGACTAAAGGAATTATTAGACTGAAGAATTATTTGAAAGCAAAGAAATTGTTCGAAAAAGCAAATCTTGAGCATACTGAACCATTGAGAAGAGTAACTATAAGCAATGAAGAAACAATCAAAGCCTATCTTAGTTCGGTGAGCTGGTCAAACACAACTCAGTTAGCTGTGGGAGAATTTTTACCGATTTATTATGATATAAAGAAGCATTTGAAGCTTATAGAGAAGGTAGATCCAAAGATTTTACCTCTTTATGCTGGCGATATAGAGTTCTTTGGGTATCGTGAATTAGGAGCAAAACCAGCAAGTCCAAAAGCCCTAATTGATTTCCTTAATCTATTAACCAAGAAGGGTATTAAGATCACTTCGCCAACACAAATTCCAGATGAAGAATGGCCAGAAGAACCTGCATATCTCAGTACAGGTTCTTGGGCACCGGATAGATCTTTTAGGATTTGGACTGACAGTGAAGATAATACGGAATACCTTCGAAGAGCAGATGAGATTTATTCAGTACTGCGAGCTCGTAACTGGGATAAGAAATTAATGAAGAAACTAGAACCGTACTTGAGAATTATGGAAAACAGCGATCCTCGAGGTTGGTCACCAATACCTGAAAGAAAGAATGAAGCTTATTCTGCAATGGCAACAATTTTCGATATTCTAGATAAATCATAAGAAATAGAAGAATGAGTAAAAGGAGGAGGGATTCACCTTCAACTCATCTAATTATAGACACTAGCTGTTATGCTTCCAGTGGATGTTAATAATGTGAAGCTAAACTGACTGGTTTTGAGGGAAAATTCTGGAGATGAGTAATAGCTTCCTCCACTTGGAAGGTTAATACCACCGGTACTTGTATCAGCACTCATTTCTATGCCAATACCAGTATTAATTTCGCAATTAATGGTTATACTTCCTGTAGATGTTTCAAGATCATATGTAGAAGAACAATTAATTACTGGCAAGATAGTTTGCTCGAAAACAAAAGTTAGAGAGCCAGTTGAGGTAGCGATATTCCAATCTAGATCATCGAGTTGTATGATATTTGTATATTCTAATAGAATAGAGCCAGTAGATGTTGAAAGGTCAATATCTGTGCAATTTACTGTCATTGTTTCTCCAAGATATGCTTTAACACTGCCTGTTGAAGTATCCATTATTAAATCAGTTATACTTGCATCAGTTGAATATCTGAAGTCGAATAAGAGACTACCAGTACTGCTTTCAATGTAAATATCACCTATTGTTGTGTTTTCAATAGTACCACTAATGAAATTAACAGAACCTGTTGAAGATGAGAAAAATACTTCTGTAATCAACAAATTATCGTTACCATCAAGGGAACAAGAAATACTTCCAGTTGATGTTTCAATGTTGAAATCGACAACAGCAATTGGATTAATCCAAATGTCAATATCATAGGAAAGGGATTTCAAATTTAGAAAACTCATGAAGATAGCATCATCAACAAAGGAAATGACAACTTTGTCACCAACAACTTCATGCTCGAAGTTTATAGCATCATCCATTGATGCTTTTATCCCACCTCGGACTGTAATGAAGGACTCAAACAAGTTTGTAATGCTATCATCATAAACTATGTTTACAGAACCTACATTGTTGTCAACAATTAAGTCCACTTTTGTAATTCCTGTTGTGGGAACATCATAAGTGAGTGTTCCTATTGGTGTTCTAATCGATGAAATAGAACCCATTATTATTGCTGGAATTATGATGACACCCAAAATAAGTGGGATTAATAAAAGTGGTTTACGACTCTTCTTTGACTTACGTCTCTTCCTAATTACATAATCTTGATCGGCTAATTCAGTTTGTCTTTCTGCAATGATTCTTACATTTCCAGAAGATTCATTTAATTCCTTATAATTCTCTATTTTTGCACCGCACTTGAAGCAGAATTCATCGGCTGTTGTTACCGCTATTCCGCAACTCACACAATATTTTTTATCCAAATCAATCACATTCTCGTTTTAGTTACCACCGCAGTGGTGTATAGATACGGTCTAATCTCCTATTTAAACCATTTAAAATAAAAAAAGGAGAAACAAAAAGTAAGAAATGATAATTCTACTGAAAAAGGTTTGAACTAATTCCAAATAATATCTGTCTCTGTTCCGCATTTTTTGCATTGGAAATCTTTTGTTAGGTTTGTTGTGTTGGTAACATACCCACTTCTTTTTACTATTATTGTACCACAATTTTTACAATGAGTGTCATTACCTCGCTCACCACGAATATTTCCTAAATAAACATACTGAACACCAGATTGATGAGCCATATCTCTAGCTTTGAAAAGAGTGTCAACAGAAGTAGCAGGGACATCTAACTTATAATTCGGAAAGTATCGAGAAAAATGCAGAGGAACATCTGCACCAAGTTCAGTAACGACGAAATCGATTAACTCTTTTAATTGTTCATCAGAATCATTTTTTGAGGTTACGATCAGATTAGTTATTTCAAGATGTACATTTTGTTCTTTCATGATTCTACATGTTCTTAGAACTGCCTCCTGGTGAGTAACACCACACATTTCCTTATAGAATCCCTTGTCACCTTTCAAATCGACATTCGCACCGTCAATAAAAGGAAGGAGTTCTCTCAACGGTTCTTCTTCAATATAGCCATTTGTTACAAGGATATTTTTCAATCCTTTTTGACGAACAATTTTAGCTGTATCTAACACCCATTCATACCAAATCAAAGGTTCATTGTAAGTATAAGCTACAGTAGCACAACCGGATTGCACTGCTTCCTTGGCTGCTTCTTTTGGTGATAGTTTTTTTAGACCATACTGAAAATCTTCGGTTGATGCTTGAGAGCTTTGCCAATTTTGACAGAATTGACAAAACAAGTTACATCCAACCGTTCCATAACTATAAGCGCAACTTCCGGGAAGAAAATGATACAAAGGTTTCTTCTCAATTGGATCCCTAGCCCCAGAAGTAGTTAAACCATAATTCATCGAGTAGAGTTTCTCTTCAGTATTAATCCGAACGTTGCATTTTCCTTTCTCCCCGGGTTTAATTAGACAGAGATTTGGGCAGAGCCGGCATTTCACTTTAGAATCTTTTTCCTCAGTGTAATACATAGCTTCGTGCAGATTAATCATAATCTAATGCCTCTAAGAGAACTAGCATCTAAGTTGTTAATTAGTTAAACGGTTAGAAAATAAAAAGAAAAAAAGATATAATCCTTGAAGATAATTTTTCAGAATTCAAGTTCCTGCTCGTTTGTTTTTCTTGAGTTCATTCTTTAACTTCTCTTCAAGTTTCATTTCATATTCTGTTATCCCTGCTTTGAACTTTTCAACTATACCTGATTCATCCTTCACAAGTGCAGTTTCAAGGAC
>DAOVPS010000176.1:0-6852 GCA_030629105.1 Candidatus Heimdallarchaeota archaeon | reverse complement strand
CAACACTTCCATACAAACCAAAGGTTGTTAATTCGAGAATCGGTCTTCTAACCATCTTATCAGTTAGCACACCATCTTCGATTAGATATGCTTCTAATCCAACGTATTTGCTTTGGAATCTTCGATCATCAATGTTCCATTCTGTGAAGCTTTTCATGTAAATGCCCTTTTTGACATCCTCAAAAAGCTCTTCTATGTTATGATCCCCTGGTCCGAAATAGGTGTTTGCCATTCGTATTAATGGTTCTCTATCGTAACCCATGGATCTTGAAGATGCGTTTGATTTTGTTTCAAATTTATACGCGAATTCTCTATTGAGCAGCACTTCATTGATGAGTCCATTCATAATCAAGTACCTTGGTCGAGCTTTCACACATTCGTCATCGTATAAATAAAACCCGGTACTACCAGGAAGAGTTGGATCATCTATGAGATTCACGCATTCACTTCCAATCTTGATCTCTCCTAATTTTTGATCTTTTAAGAGATCTATGTAAAATGACTCTCCAGCTTGTGCTCCTTCGCGACCGAGTATTCTATCACCCTCAGAGGGATGTCCTGTATTTTCATGTGCAATAATACCTGCAACTTCACCACTCACAATGACATCAATCTCTCCAAGTTTCATCTCTTTTGCATTAATGGCTGTCTTGACTAAAGCTTCGTTATCGAGGATTACTTTTTCCACGATATTTTCTTCTTCAAACCATTCCCAGCCCATTGAACCGCCCATACCATTAAATCGTTGCTCTGTTCCTAAAGTTCCTTTTGCAGTATTAAAAGTGTAAAAGAAGATTAACGATTTTTCTGATTCTATTTGTGATCCTTCGCTGTTGTGAATGTATTTCTTGACATCATTCAAGTTTAACATTAGTGTTCTTGTTACCAAACTTTCACCGTAATCTTGACTAACTAGTGTTTTATCAAGATCATATACAAACTTGATTTTTTCTTCTTCAGAAATGTCTGCAATGTTTTGTTTTACTGGTGTTGACCATTTGGTTTTCACAACATCTTCTTCTGAGAATATGATCGGTTCTTTTCTCTTACTGGCTTTGGCCATTTTGATTGCAAGTTCAATTGCTTTCTTCACATGATCTTTCTCTAATTTAGCCGTAGAACAGAAGCCGATTCCACCATCTGCTAGAACTCTAATTGCTATACCTTGAGTATTAACAATTCCTCCTCCAATAAGAGCTCCATTTCTAGTGGTGTAACCTTCATCTCTTGAGTCTACATATCTTGCTTCTATGTAGTTTGCTCCTTTCTTGGTTCCGTAATCTACAGCGAAATCAGCGATATCTTTACCGTCTTTCATAGTTATGAACCAGATATTCATTGCATTTCCTATTATAAAAATAATAATGCTAGTTTCCATTAATCCGATAAGAAAATTAAGCTAATTTACTTTTGTTTTTTCTTTCCAAATGGACAAACAGCTATACAAATTCCGCAAATAGTTTCCCCTACTCTTTGCTCTTGAATTTTCAAATGCTTGTGACAAGCATGAGCATTAAATATCTTACTTCTTGGATCTCCAAAAAACCATAATTCTCCAGTTATTGCTTCTGCGGGACAAGCATCAACACATATTTTGCATGATCCACAGTTGCTTGTTTCTTGAGCTTTGTCAGCAATTAGTGGGGCGTTTGTTAATACTGTCGCAAAACGAATTCTTGGTCCAAGGTCAAAAGAGATCAATAAAGCACTTTTACCAATCCAACCTAATCCACTTAAAATTGCCGCAGTTTTGTGTGGGAATTTCCCATATCGTTTTTGATGATTAATTGTTTGTGATGCTGGAATTCTCAGTGTTTTAAAACCATTTTTTTCTAATTGCTTTTCAGTTTGTGTGGCTATTTTGTTTAACTTATCATTTGTTTTTCGATAAAGTTCTGCGTATGCTTTAGTTGGCCCTTTTGTTATCTTGTTAATTATCTCGTCTGATAATCTGATTCCAATCGAAATTGCTCTTGAAAATCCTCTTGGAACTTCTGGTTCATGCTTATAATCATTCAAAACAGCAAGATCTGCAATCCCAACTATCGAAGCTCCATTACTTAAAATAAATTTCTTGATTTCTTTTGTGAAGATTTGATTTTCCACCTTGCTGATTTGATTACTATCTTGCAATTATTGACCTCGTAAATTTCTGTAATGGAAACTGTGATATTACTAACTATCAAATAAAGCACTTTCACAATAAAAATATTAGTGATGATTGATAGAATTTAACAAGACTGAGATTTTTGAGGTATAGTTTTGATTGATTTAACAATAAACGAAGAAGTACTAAAACAAGTTGTCAAACAAGCAAGAAAACAAAGTATCATTATCCCTACTCTTGAGCAACAAAGAGACCCACAAAAAATTCCAAGTAGTATTTTGAAAGAACTGAAACTCTTAAGTTTGTGGGAAGTCCACCCTAGAAATCTCTTTCGCATAACATGGAAAAATGAACCTGTAGATAAGAGTGGAGGATTTAATGAGTTACCAAATTATATTGAGATTCCATCTGAACTAACTGGTGTGGAAGCAAGAATTCTTGCACTTGTGGGCAAATGGATGCCTACTGGTTCTCATAAAGTTGGTGCAACATTTGGATGTTTAGTCCCAAAACTTGTTACAGGACAATTTAATCCATCTAAACAAATTGCTGTTTGGCCATCAACAGGAAATTATTGTCGTGGTGGAGCATATAACGCAACCCTCTTAGCATGTAAATCTTTAGCCATTTTACCGGAAGAAATGTCCCAAGAAAGATTTGATTGGTTAAAAACAGTTGCAGGAGAAATAATTACCACTCCGGGTGGAGAAAGTAATGTAAAGGAAATTTTTGATAAATGTTTGGAGCTCAAACGAGAAAGGGGAGATGCTATTGAGATTTTCAATCAGTTTGATGAATTTGGTAATCAACTTTGGCATCATGAGGTAACCGGTCCTGCAATGAAAGAAGTCTTAGAAGAAGAGCTTGGTAGTTCAAAGTTTCGTGGAACATGTTTAACCACAGGCTCAGCAGGAACACTTGGTTCTGCTGATTATCTTAAGAAACTTTATCCATCCGCTAAAACAGCAGCTGGTGAATCTTTACAATGTCCAACGATGCTTCTAAATGGTTATGGATATCATCGAATAGAAGGAATCGGTGATAAACACATACCATGGATTCACAATGTTAAACAAACAGATCTAGTTATAGCTATTGATGACAAAGACTGTATTAACCTCATGAGATTGTTCAACAAAGAAGCTGGTCAAAAGTATCTAGGGAAAATAGGGGTACCAAATGAAATCATTTCAAATCTACCTCTTCTGGGATTATCTAGTATTGCTAATCTATTAATGACTATCAAATTTGCCAAGTATTACGAGTTGACAAGAAAGGACACACTAATGACAGTCTTTACTGATTCTATGACAATGTATCAATCACGATTGAAAGAATATCAAGAGAAATTTGGGAAATACAAAGAAATCGATGCAGCAATTGATTATCATCGATCTCTCGAAGGAATCAAAACAGATAGCATGATAGAATTAAGATACACTGAGAAACAACGAATTCATCACTTGAAGTATTTTACTTGGGTAGAACAACAAGGTAAAAATGTTGAAGAATTAAATAGACAATGGCACGATGAAGAGAATTATTGGAACACTATTTACAACATAGCTCCAAAACTAGACGAGTTAATTGTTGCGTTTAATAAACAAGTTGCTCTCCTCTAGTTCTATTTTTAGTTAAAAGATAAGAAAAAACAATTATAAATCTAATAGGATTTTAGAGAATCAAACTAAAGAAGATGAAACTTTCCGAAAAAGTCTTATCTTTCATAATTAGATAAATTGTTTGTGAGTTTAAGACGATGTTACGAGATGCTCAAGATTACGGCTCGTTAAATGTACATATGCGAGCTCAACGAACAGAATTGTTCACAGCAGGAAATTATAATCTCCTAGCTAGTGCAACTGATTTTGCCAATTTGCGCCAAATGTTAGCACAAACACGATATGATGACATCATTGGAGCAGAAATGGTCAAGGAATATCCTAATTTAATTGAAATTGATCGTCGTCTCACTCAAAATTTTGTAGATCAATACAACACTTATCGTAAATTTATTCCAAAACGAGCTAAAGGATTTATTGATGCTTTTAGTAATTCATATTTTCTAAACAACATTAAAGTAATTTTTTCAGCTCTTCATGGAGCCAATCGTTACGAAGACGCTCATGGGATGTTACTTAATCTTTCCGAGGAAGAGAACAGACAAAGCGAAGAACTTTACAAATCAATTAATGCCGAAGATCTCATCTTAAAACTTGAAAATGAAAAACTTCGAAATGCTTTAGATGCTGTGATTGGTGAATATAAATTTCTAGATCTTGTATATCCATTGATTATTGCTGTCGATCAATACTACTTTAGCTCTCTCTGTAAAGAAATGTCTAATTTAAAAGGAGCAGATAAGACCAGCACAAAAGGATTCTTTTCTGCAAAAATAGGCATTCAAAACTTAGAAATAATACTTCGCTCAAAAACTTTCGATATTTCCCCCACTATTGTAAAGAATTGGATTATGGAAACTAAATTCTGTCCTTTACGAACTGAATTCCGAGAAAGAATAATCGCAACCCAAGATTTAGAGGAAGCATTCATCTTAATAAGAGATGAAACAATTTTCAGCGATTTAGCAAATCGTTTGCTTGAGAATCTTGAAGCAGAACGTGCTCCTCTCGAGAATTTTGATAGATTTGCAGATCAATTTATGGCTCATAAAGCTAACTCTCTCTTTCGAGGAGCGAGTTTCAACATTGGTATCTTTCCAGCTTTCTTCTTCCTAAAAGAGTTGGAAATTCGTAACCTTCGAACAATTATCCTAGGAAAAATTCATAAAAGGTCTACAGATTATATCCTAGACAAATTCGTCTTAGTGTGAGAATCTTAGTAAAGATTAAAAACCCAGAGAAAAAATAATCTAACGTTAGAAGAAAATTCTACCTTAGGAGGAAAAAATCATTCGAATATCATTAGCTAAAAAAGTCTTTATCGCTATTCAAGTTATAGTAATAGCTATTGGCCTCGCTGCTGCAGTTAAGGTTGTTATGGCTTTCACTGGAGGAACAGGTGTTGAATTAGTCCCTCTTGCTGAAGCAGAATCAGGTTTAATCGCTATTGGTGCTGGCTTAGCTGTAGGATTAGCTGGTACAGGTGCTGGCATTGGTTTAGGTACAGCTGCTGCCTCTGCTGCTGCTGCAATCACTGAAAAACCGGAATCATTTGGTAAATTGCTTGTACTTCTCGCACTCATTGAAGCTATTGCTATTTACGGTTTCGTTATTGCATTCGTCTTATCTGGAAGCATCTCTTAAAACATTAAAAAGGGATATTTCAATAGGATATAAGACAGTAATGTACGACGGCTAAATGCCGTCTCCCGAATATTTTTCTTTTCTTTATTTAACTCTCAATTTTAATGTTCTCAAAATTGTTCATTCACGTATTAATTTGCTAATCATTTTTAATTAAACTATTTGACCAACAGTTTTTTTAATACGAATTCTTATAATCTCTTGAAATCCGATTCTTTAAGAGAGACAAAAAATTATAATCGTGGTTTCGTTATTAAAAAAAGATCATACAACCTTAGTAGGTTGAAAAATCATGACCAAAAATAATGAAAGTTTCGATTTTGCTGCATGGACGAAATTACTACCTCCATCTGAAATTCGAGCATTACTCGAGTATAAAGTAAAATACAATTTCGGCGGAGGCCTTCCAGGTGCTTTACCAGTAGAAACATTGTCAGACATCTTAATAGAAATTGGCAATGAAAACAAAGAAGATTATACAACAGGGAAGAAGGGTAAAGCCATTTCATTGTGGAACTATGGACCAACAGGTGGTCAAGAGTTTTGTTTAAGCGTTCTTGCTGAACGACTTAGACGTATTGATGACATTAATCTCGATGAAGAAACAGGTTGGAAAGACATTATATTAACTGCTGGCTCACAACAGGCAATATATGCTATTCTTGATACAATGATTGATCCCGGTGATGTTATTTTAACTCCAAGTCCGGCGTATCTCGGTTTTCTTGCACCCGCTTATAAACTTGGTGCAGAAATAGTAACTATTCCAACAGACCTTGATGGTATGATTCCTGAGTATGTTGAAAAAGCCATTCCATTGTGTGAAAAGAAATTTGGCAAAAAACCAAATATTCTCTATGTTGTTCCAGATTCTGATAACCCTAAGGGAACTACTTTACCTTGGAAACGAAGACAAGCACTTTTCGATATTGGAGAAGAACATGATATACTTATTGTTGAAGATCAAGCTTATAAAGAGATTCAATTCCAGGGAGAACTGATCAAACCAATCAAATCTTTAGATCGTGATAATTCCCGTGTTGCTTATTTGCGAACTACTTCTAAAGAAGCGGCTGTCTTGCGTATGGGTTATTCAGTTTTGCCTGAAAGATTAAAGAATCAAGTCCTTAAGTGTAAGGGTTATCTTGACCTTTGTTCACCAACTATACTACAGAAAGTTATGGCTATTTATTATGAGAAATACATTGACAAAGTTTTGCCAGTATGTCTTAAAACTTATGAAAAGAATGCAATAGCTATGCTCAAAGGTATTGATGAAACATTTCCTGCTGGTAGCTACACTAAACCTAACGGTGGATTCTTTGTTTGGTATGAATCTGAGAAGCAATTCAATTCAAAGGAATTCTTAATGAAAACAGTGGAGGATAAGATAAGACCTAAACTCTTTCAAGAAATTGTAAGTGCAATAATACAAAAACAGCTGAGCAAGAAGCTGAAAAAAATCTATCCTTTGGCAGT
>DAOVPS010000203.1:0-5097 GCA_030629105.1 Candidatus Heimdallarchaeota archaeon | reverse complement strand
CTCAGAAGAATTAGAGATACGCTCACTGTATCATGAAGAGCTTTTAACCACTAAGAAAAGGGATAGACAACTTACTGAAACAAAGAGGGTAGTTTTTAGTTTAAGAGAAACAGATCAAACTTCTGGAGACGCTTTGGCTTATCTAAAAGAGAAGATGGATATCTTAATTCGAGAAAAAGAAGATTTAGCTTTGAAATTTTTGAGTTTCAAAGAGAAACTATTAAGCGATGCTGTTGGCGATGTACGGGATTTGGTTCAAAATCTTCTTACTGAAATTGTTTTCATTGATACTGATGCCTGGGAAGAAGATTTGGATTATTATCGAACAAGATTTCTTATGCAACGAGAACAAGAAGAAGATGATGAATTAAAGGATGAATTCATTCCTGATCAGGATCGATTAGATCTAGCAATTCACGAAGAAATTCTGGAAGAATTAGTTCCCGAGGAAGAATTAGCTAAAGAAAAAATTACAATTTTCCTGAGCAAAAAGTATTATCAACAGCTGAGAATCCTAACAAAAGATTACAATCTGCTTATTACAAAGATTCCCGGTGAATTCTTGTTTAAAGTCTTAGAAACACCTTTTGAAGAATTAAAAGTAAAATTGAAACAACAAGAAATGCTGAGTTTTGATACTGGAAAGGTGCTCTTTGCTTTAAAGCGCGAACAAGGTATTCTTACACTAAAAACATATGAGATTATTCAAACAATTCGATCCCGCTTATTAAATATTTCAGGATCTATAGCTTCAAAAAAATTCTCGAGGAATGCATTCAATGAACTCATTAACACAGCACGAAATGAGCAAATACCAATTGCTGCGAAAAAAGCTGAACTCGTTAAGATTATTACTAGACTACTCCGTATTATTGGTGAATTAAAACCTGGTGAGAGTTAATTTCTTTTTTCTCCTTTGTCCCTCATAATAATCTATTTTTTTAGCGGAAATCTAATTTGAATGTCTTTATATATGAAAAGAAAACTAAAGGGTCAGTGATTATGATGAATAAACACATGAAATTCTCCACCGGAGATAAAATTCCCGCGTCGGAGAAACTCTTGGGGGATATTCCTCTTGTTGGAGAAGTTTCCTTTAGTGAATTTGAGGAAACAAAACCAGAGATAAAGGGGAAACCTATAATTTGCTCCAATTGTGGAGCTATATTGACAAACGTCAAAGACGTTCAAACAAATGCAAAAGTTGGCACCTTTTTTAATTGCCAATTCTGTGGGACAGTTAACGTTATCGATCCGAAAGACTTACCACACAATATCAATGCCTATACTGGATGGTTAATACCTCCCGATACTACAAGACCTGACTTTGGCAAAGGAATTCAGAAAGGTAATTCCTTAATTGCTGCTCTTGATGTATCAGGTTCAATGAGTGGAGCGAAGATTGAGGGAGTAAAACAAAGTCTTATCTCGACACTCAAGGCATATGCTAAATCAAAGGGTGATGCCTTATTTGGTTTGGTAACCTTTGAAAGCAACTTACGAATCTACTCTCCTGACGGAGAAGTTATTGAAACAATGGGTAGTGACATGCTCTATGATGTTAAAGCCATTGAAAAGAAAGTTGCTGATAACAACTGGGTTAAAAAGCAACTGCCTAAGATGACCATTGAAACCACCGGTAAGGATTGGCAAAAAACAATCCAAAAGATGGTAGCTTTGAGTTCTACTGCTTTGGGTCCTGCAGTCGTTGCTGCGAGGATTATGTCATTAGCAGCTGGTACTGGTCGAATCTTAATTCTTACAGATGGAATGGCTAATGCAGGTATCGGAAGTCTTTCCGGTGCATCTCCTGAAGGTAAGAAATTCTATACTAAGATTGGTAATGAATTGAAGAAGAATGGCATTGTCCTAGATATTGTAGGCATAGCTGGTCAAGGATCACTTGAATTGAAGACCTTAGCTCTCATGCCAGAAATTACTGGTGGAGATTTATTCTATGCTGATCTATCAGAGCTTCAAGATAGTTTCGGTTTGATTGCTGGTGATGAAATCATTGGACGTAACGCTCGAATCAAACTTATTGTTCCAGATGAAATCGAAATATCAACAGTCAGTGGATTAGGAACAAGAGAGTTAGATTATAAACGAGGAGATGACATCTCCTTAGGTGGCTTAACTAAATCTCGTTCCATTTCTTTTGAATTCAAACCAAAGAAGAAAGTCAAGGATCGCAAGAAAGTTCCAGTTCAAGTTCAAATTCGCTATAGAGATGAAGATGATAATGAGCGAGTAAGGGTTATTGAAAAGATACTAGAAGTATCTGAAATAAAAGAAGAGCTTGAAAAGAGTCTTGATGCTGATTTAATCGCTGGCTATACAGTTCAGCGTGCCGCTCAAGTCATGCAAAGAGATCGCAAGGAAGGTAAGAAAATTATGGCTGATATGCGATCAACTTTAGCTAGAGCTGCTCCTATGGCTAAAGAGGCACAGATGTATCTTAATGACGAAATAGAAGAAATGGATGAAATCATGGCTGAAGAAGAAGCTGGCGCAGCAAGTGCAAATGATATGGTTCAAGCGAAAGCTTCCAGAATGAGTAAGAAGAGGAAGAAATAATCTTCCTTATCTTTTTTCTAACCGTGAATATCTTTAGGGAAGAAATCCTCAAGAGTTCTTTGTGACTTTATAATTCTTAGAGTGTTACTTCTATCCATAATCTTCTCGAGAGGATAATCTAACATTTTCTTAACTTGTATAAACGCTTGTTCTAAAGTTTCAAATTTCAAGGGCACTTGCTTCAAAGCTTCTTTCGCTATTTCTCGGAAACGCCAAACACCTGTTGGGATCCATTCCTTATCCACTTGAAGGTAAACAAAGCATCCAGCTTGTCGTTGGATATAATCAAGGTACTCTAAAACTTGTAATTTGGTGCAATAGTATGCTCCAGCAACATCTTTCGCATACGTTTTTCTCCCTCTCCAAGTTTCCCAGTCAATCGCCATAGCATCACTTGTTCCTATTAACCAATATTCAAAAACTTCAAACATCCAAGCGGAAGGATACATGAGAATAAGCACAAGGTTGCCTAGTGCTTTATGACTAAAGACACGAACATCCTCAAGCCATTTTTGTTTCAAAATCTGTTTCCAATACCTTTTCCCAAGAATGTCATCAACTGCTGTGATCGACCAGGTAGTAGGAACTAATCGACGATTCTTTTTCACTCCAAATAAACCTGCAGAGAGTAAGCGAGTGATATGCCTTTGACTCAGTTTATCATCATGGAGTTTGGTGATTCCCCCAACAGCTTTCAAATCAGTATCACTTACTATTTTATCAACAATACGAGGTATTTTCGGATTCTCAGTTAATCTTGCTTTCTTAATATCCCCTGAAGGACCAGAAGGGGCGATCCGAGGAGAAAAGTCGATATCAAGTTTAGGTCTTTTAATAAAAGACATTTCAGTATCAACAGGTTTACTAGACATCACTAATTCTTGAGTTAATTCTAGCATCTTATCGGGTTCACGAGCGTTCTTCACACTGAATCTCTTTTTTCCTCTAACAAGTGATGTTCGGTAACCGATTATTTCATCCATAGTTTTGAAGATCCATTTTTCTTCAGCATCATAGATTGAGGTGTCTTCAGAAGCAATAGGGGGTACTAATGGACCAATGGATACTTTTGGATAGCCGTATTCCCCCACAAAAAATCCTGGCGGAGAGGCACCAAAAAAATCAGTCTTAGAGAACGTTTTCTGGATATCAGCTATGGACTTAGCTTTCACAAGAATAGGACATATCCCCTTTTCACACAGATTTCTAAACCCTTGACATCGCTGACAAAGATTACGACTGACCTCGGAAGGAGAAGTGGACATATTCATACCATTTGACAAGCAAAACCCACTGCTAACACAATTTCATATTTTACTCGAGACCCTCGAGAAACTAATCCTAGTTATTGCTCTTCGTTTTGTGATTTAATAATATAGTTTAATTCGACTTCATGACATCGTTTGTATACAAACGTTTACAAAGCAAGCTTTGTTGGTTGTACCACGCAACCCCTATCCCCTATCCTTTGGAAGGACTCGGGGAATGCTTTTTTTGCTATATTTTTTGCAGCATTGACATCTGCGTTAATAACTAGCTTACATTTCTTGCAGACAAACAATCCTCGGTACTTGCGGTTGCTTTGCGAACGGTAACCACAACATGAACATGTTTGGGAAGTGTACTCTTCCGTAACAAGCATGACTTCGATTTCTTGTTCCTCTGCTTTGTACTGCAGCATCTGAATGAGTTTGTGGAAAGGAACATTGGTAAACTTTTGGTTATTCTTCTTACCCATTCGTATGTTTTGCTTCCAATTCATGTTACGACCAATGACCAATGAGGAAATGTTGTTCTCAATGCAGTGTTGAATAATTGCTCTTGATGCTTTATGTAACAAGTCATGTAGTTGATTGTAACGCCAACGCATCAATTTTTGCTTCTGCTTACTCGTTCTAAGGTTCTGCTTGCTTAGTTGCTTTTGTATCTTTGCTTTTTGTTTGTTAAAGAACTGGTTTATGCTTTTCACAACCCCGCCCTTGATGATCAATCCATCTGACGTAGCTACGAGGTTGTTAACGCCTAGGTCCAGTCCTAGGATCTTTTGCTCCTCTATTTCTTCAATTATTGGCACTTCTTTTTCATAGACTAATTCCAGCATAAAACGGTCATAAAATGGTTTGAGCCGAACAATGGTCTGGTTTGCCTCAGTGACTGGTAATTTTCCTATTTGAATTGCTGGAAAGCCTTTCTTCATAAGTCGCTCTACTATTCTCACCTTTCCATCTCTTATTCTTACTTGTTGTTCTGACCAAACGACTACATATCTTCCGTTCTTTGGCAAGTAACCTGGTATCCTTGGTTTTGCTTGGTATTTTTCCGGATTTATTCTCCAATCCTTTTTTGCTTCTTTGTATCCTTTCCAAGTTGCATCTACCATTCGCAATAGCTGTTGAGGTGTATGGCTTCCTGCTCGTTCTGCGAGTTTTCGGTATTCTTCCTTATTTCTCATTTTGTTCCAAATCGAGTAGTATCGTAGTATTTTTCCTGTTTCGAAGAAATTTTGTCGAACCAGGTAGG
>DAOVPS010000022.1:0-23721 GCA_030629105.1 Candidatus Heimdallarchaeota archaeon | reverse complement strand
TAAAACAATTTTATAAACTGATTTCTTCTGAGTATCACTCAAGATGATTCCTGCTCCGATTTTAAACACTAATAATAGTTGTTTAACTATAGTTATTTGGGGTTTTTTTCCCTATATATAGAATTTGCTATAGTACTAATTCTTGCACTTGCAACAATAAGATTGTAATTTAAATTATAACTACAAAATTGATTTTAAAAAATAAAGATAGAGAATATAAAAAAAAAGATATTAATTGAAGGATGCTTATCCTTCAAGAATAGTTTTGGGTTGCTTAACTGTACGAATAATACTTAACCCTAACAGGAAGAATGCTTCATTGACTTTTTCGCCAGTTTTTGCACTGGTCTCAATATAGGGAACTTCATAGCCTAAAGCTTGAGATAATCTTCGAGCATATTCTTGCCCTAATTCGGGAGGAATGCTCTTTGGTACCTCATTACGAAGGTCGATTTTGTTTCCACAGAGGATCATAGGTACTCGACCTGCTTTCTTCCATAATTCTTCTAACCAGTTGGGGAGATTGTTAAAGGAACTTGGATTAGTTACATCAAAAACGAGTAACGCCCCTCTTGAACCTCTATAGTACAATTCTCTGACAGCAGCAAAGCGTTGCTGTCCTGCCAAATCCCAAATTTGAAATGTTAATCGGTAATTTTCAAGATTAATACGTTTAATTGCAAAATCAGCGCCAATAGTTGCGGAATATCCAGCTTTGAAACCTTCGCCCAAAAATCTTCTACGAAGAGTTGTTTTTCCTACGGCACCATCTCCAAGGAGGACGAGTTTCAATATAGCATTTATCGCTTTCATTTGACCTGGTTCTTCAGACATTTTTTGTTCCCTACTTTTATACTTTTGAATTTTGTATACACGACTGAATTAAGTACTAATATTTAATTAGCTTTCTAAATTCACAGTTATGTTGTGCATGGTTTGTTTTAAACCTTAGTTTCTAGGTAAATTATATTAAAGTTTGGAATGACGCAATAAAAAGATAGTTAATGCGACATATTTTCAAAAAGAAAAAACTAATAGAAAGCTCATCACAAAACTTTTTAAGTAAAATATATCCAAATTGAAAAGAGTGCCTTCAAAAATTGGGCCCGTGGCACAGCTTGGTTAGCGCGCTCGGCTGATAAAAGCATCAGACGAGTTTGGTGTTTTCAAATACCGGGAGGTCGCCGGTTCGAATCCGGCTGGGCCCACCAATTATTTTTTTTAATGAATTTTATTTTCTTAAAGAAGTAATGGGATTAACTAACAAATCTGATCAATGTTATGGGCAACAGTAATGTATATATATCACTTTCACTATATATCGTACTTGTGATATGTGATGATTAAAAGCATAGTCAAAGATTTATTCAAATATTGTCCACCTGTAAGATATTGTCAGAATCATCCACAAAGAGTGTATTGTCAATGTCATAATAAGTGCAGTATTTGTGGGAGACCATTATTGGATATTGATAGAAGGTGATCTCTCTTTCTTCAAGAGAGGATTGTTTCTTATAATTTATATTTAGTTTATTTTGAGTGTAGTTGGTTCGAATCCGGTTAGACTCACCAATTATTTTTATTTCATCCATTGAGAAACTTTCACACCACTCCAGCGTTTAATATCTCCTCTTCTCATAGCTTTAAAATCAGGAATTAAACGTAGAACAAGTATAATTACAATTCCCCACCCATGAACCATAACCGCCCATGAGCTCCAGTAGATATTTGGAACTGTGAAGATATAAAAGAATGTGTCAAGTAATGCAACAGATATAGTTGCAGCCAAACCAGCAAGATAACTGTATCGGATAATAACAAGAAACAATAGAATAGATAACACCCAAACAAGGTTCCCATAGGGATTAATAACTATCATTGATCCTAATAATACTGCAAATCCCTTACCTCCTTTAAATTTCATCCAAGGCATCCATAAATGACCTACAAATGCTCCAATACCTGCTAGAGCAGTACATAATATGGACAAATCATCTGAACCCATTGCTATTGTTGGTGCTAAAAAGAATCTTGTGATAAATACAGCAAGAAATCCTTTAGAAATATCAAGTGAAGAAGTAAGGGTAGCCCAGAAATATCCAGCTGATCGAATCGTGTTTCGTGAGCTAACAGATCCAGAACCTTCTTCACGAACATCTTTTCCAGTAACAAATTTAACTATTAACCATGCGAATGGTAATGAACCAAAGAGGAATCCTATAATTGGGGCAATAAAGTATTGGTACAAATAAATCTCCTGTTATAGTTGTAATATTACAATTACTTCTCTTTTTTAATATCTGATAAATGTTGCCTAACAACTTTGACCATTTCTGCTGAATGCGTTTTTTTGTTGGTTTCAAGATCAATGTAAGTTGAATTTTCCATTCTTTCATGAATTCTCATTGATATCCCTCTCTCATGCATTTTGTCCTTTTCCATACCAACAATATAATTCCTAACCGCTATTTTTTCATACATATCAAGAAAATCAACCCATGCATTAGCATATGCAGTAGCTCTCCACTTCTTAGCTTCTGCTTCTTCTAAAGCACGGATGTATTTCGCAGCTTGTTCAGGATTCTCACTTTTTCTTTTTCGAATCCACCATTTCCATATTGGTTTTGTTACTGTAAGAAAACAGTTGGGTACTAGATACATATAGATTCTTGATCCCTTGGGCATTTCAAATCTATGAACTGGACCTACAAAGTATGTAAGAAAAGGTTTGAACTTTTTATTGCCAAGTCCATGGGCTGTACATATTGTTCCTAATGAAGAAGAAAAGAGTATCATTTTCTTCTGATTAATTTGTAATTCTCCAATTATCTCTTGAATATCAGATGAAAAACGATCCATATCAAACTTAGCATTTTTAACTACAATACTTGAACCTTTTTCCCTTGTTTCAATATACACTACATCGAAGTCTTTCATAGCTTCTAGTAGAACTTCGTCCCATCCAGAGACAACAGTATTCCAACCTGCAATTAATACAAAGGTAAGTTCATTGTATTCTTCTTTAGGAGCCTTTGATAACAAAACTCTAATTTGCGAACCATCGGACACTGTAAAATAGCGTTCTTCTGCATATTCTTCATATTCTGCTTTAAGGAATTTCTTGTAAGCTTCTTCTTCAGTTAGAGCCATGTCTTTGTAAAAAAGAAGATTAGTTAATAATTATTACGCTTAAACTTAAGTTATTGGTAGCTAATGATTCTGGTTATGGTGTACGAAATAGGATGCGATATGCAAATAGATTTTAGTTCCATTAATCTTCAAATGCAGGACCAATCCATGCTAATCCAAGTAATCCTGGTCCGAGGTGAACACTCGATGCTGGACCTGTTTCCCAAATTAGTATTTCTAAATCCTTGTTTGATACTTTATGAAGATAATCCTTTAGTTCATTTGCTTTTTCCTTATTAGTTGAATGCATGACTACAAATGTTTCATTTTCCGGTAGAAAATTAACAATTTTTTCTCCTAGATTTTTTAAATATTTCATTTTTGCTTTCTCACCACGGACTTTTCCATGGGATGCAACCACACCATCTTTTATTGTTATACATGGTTTGAATTGGAATAATTCGCCCATAAGATGTTGTAAACCAGCTATCCTTCCAGATCTTTTCAAAAATTCCAATGTTCCAAGAAAAGCTTCAAATCGAGCATTAGGTATTAGATCATTAGATACCTTATTCAAGATCTCTTCTTTATTTAGACCATTTTCTATCATTCTCGCTACTTTCAATACAATTAATCCAAATGGATGAATTGAATTTCTTGTATCTACAACAGTTATTTTTTCATTTGGTATCTCTTTTGCATGTTTTACTGCATTCTCCCATAATCCACTTAGGTCTTTTGAAGCTGTAAGAAAAATTACTTCTTCGTATTTGTCGAGCACTTTGTCAAATGCTTCTTTGTATCTCTTAGGTGGTGGAAGACCGGTAGTAGGTACTGCATTTTCCGCTACAATTTTTTCAAAGATTTGTTCTGTAGTAAGATCAACATATGGTATTCTTATCTCATTATCAAAAATAACATTAACAGATATTATAGTTATATCATAATTTTCAATAGTTGAAATTGGAATATCACATGAAGAATCAGCTATAAGACCTAGCTTCTTCTTAGTTTTTTCACTCATTTCTTCAATCATTCCATAATTTTTACTTTTAATTATTGTATTTCTATATTAATTTGCTGTAGAACTATCAATAATGATACATCTGTTAAATGAAAAAACCGTGGTTCGAATCCAGCCGGGTCCACCAATAACTTCTATAAATATAGAAAATTTAGTTTATAAAACTTCAAAAGAATCAGAAATCCCAATGTAAGGAGTGATTTTCTTTGTCCACCGTGATTTTGAATCACCTTTGTAAACAATTCTATATTCACCTGGTTTCTCAGTTTTTGGAATAGCGAATACAATAGTTATTATTGAATGAGCAATTCCTTTTCTTTTCCAATGAAATCGTGTTTCAAAATCTAAATCTCTGTAAACTGTTTCCCAAGCACCATTCATTGTTCTTTGAATTTCTAGAAACGTATCCATCATTCTAAGATTATTTCTAGGGTTAGCACCAATAAATTCCACAAGCACTTTATCTTCGCAATTATAGGAGGAGTTTGGTTGAGTTAAGACATCCCCATAATCTTTTCCCATTGGATCATCATCAAAATTTACTCGTGTACGGAATCTTTTCAGTTTGGATGAAAATTTTGGAAATGATACACCTTGAGGTATAGTTTCGTTATCTCGTATCATTTCAGACAATTTTTGATATTCTTGCTGTATGGCTTCCAGTTGATTTGGACCAAACAAGGTGCTTGCTCCCTCATAATGTTGCTGACTATATTCTTCCTTTGTTGTTGTATAATGTGCGAATGAGTTTGCATAACAATTAAGTATACTATATTTTACTTCTGTTCCTTTGAATGCGCAGAGTATTTTATTTTTTAACCGTATTCCTGCCATTGATGTCATCTCACCAGGAAAACCAGTAATGCATACAGATCCTAATTTGAAAATCTGAAATGGAAAAATATGAGGATAAAAAAGCATGCCTCGAAACTTAGCTCTGCCAACAGGTACTAAAATGGGTTTTTCGCCTTGAGCTTCTACCCACTCGGGATCATCTATATCGTGCCAAATTAAATCCAAGAAAAATGTCAGGACTTTGTTTCGAAAGGAATATTTACGGGATACATCACCTTTTAGGAATTCAGATTTAGTCAGTCCTTCCACAAATATTGGCACTGGAGATGAATTATCCTCACTTGATGCACCTGTAATGCTTACTCCAAGTGCTCCATCACATGTTCTTCTATTAGTACCATTAATTTGTATATTCGCTAAATCAACATTCATCTGACCATATTTAATGTTGCCGAAAATTTCTTCTGATTCAGAATTTATCATTTGTAGTGTTTTTTGAATTAGTTTATCACAAATTACCTTCATTCTTCTATAATCTTCTTCCCCACCGGGAGGATGACCTAACCCAACATTTGGACTAACATCAGCACCATTTGCATTGGGAAAAGCAGCTATAAAATTTGGATTGTAATTATAAGGATCGTTTTCAAACATTCGTTCCAAAAATCTAGATGCGTATCCTCTATTATCTGAAGATATTAAACGATTTTTTATACCAATAGAAGTTGAATGTAATGCATAGAAAACAATAGTACCAAATAACTTTCCGGAAATATCAACGAACTTCAATAATGTTATTGATTTATCAGCATCACCATATTTGTCTCTTTCTTCTTGAGGGTTGCTTTCCCAAGCTTCTCGAGATCTTTGTCCCCCACAATCCAAAAGCTCACTTGTATTGATAAAAATACTAGCTGGTTTCATGTTTTTCCAAGCTCTAATAATTGCTTGAACAAAACCATCAACAATAGCTTCGAAAGTTAGTTTACAGAAACCTTTGCTAGATATATTAAAAATAGGATAATATGAATAACCTGCGGGTCCAGAATGAGTGTGTGTTGCACTTAGCATTATATTATCTGTTTTTAAAACACTAATTATTTTCTTTGGTAAACGCTTTAAAACTTCATTTTTGATTGATTGAAAAATCAATACCTATATCAGCAACTGCTAAACATAGATAGTTACTATTTTTATCTTTAATAACAAAAGCTCGAACCCATTGCCTATCAGCAATTCCTAATGTTCTTTGTTCAGAATCTGAATAACCCATCATAGTTTGATCTGCAGCTGGACCAGTGCAATCATACATTCCTATTCCTACTTTATATGACATCCTTCACCCTAGCCTTTAATAAGAAAGTAAATTTTATTCTAAAGTACAAACAATAATAGTATATTTACATAATTTAAAAAGATTCATTTATTTTTTGTAATAAAAAAGATAATAGTCTTGAGATCCCGACTTTTAATATTACATAAATCAAACGATATCTAAAACCGCTCTATGCAATTTCTGCAGATTAGATAATTGTTGTTGTTCGGTTAAAATGCGATTTGTTAATTCATCGTTTATTATGGAAGCTTTTGCAAAGAATTCAAGAGCATCATTTCGATTAATTGAGCCGGAAATAAGAGCAACCCCTATACCAACAAGAGAAGCTATGGATTTAGGATTAATCACTAAAACTTCTATAAAAATATCAATTACTTCTTCCAACTTCTCTTTCTTGGCTTTTTCTTCTAATTGAAAACAAGAATGGAGCTCTTGCCAACAAGTTTTTTCTAATTTAATAATTTTTTTCGACTTGCTGCTTGTCTTCTTAGAATTAAAATGCTCATAAATTTCTTTCAGATTTGAGAGATACTCGTTATGTTTTGTTGAAAGCTTCCCTTGATATTGATCAATCATCCAAGTTATTTTATTATCTGAGAGTTCAAGCAAAGTCGGAATAAACATCGGTCTAATATTTTTAATAATCATATTTTCAATTTTCTTTTTGGCATCCCAGTCTTCATTTGTTACAATGGCTTCTTTGACAAAATCCTCCAAGACGTCTTGAACGCCTTCAGGAAATTTATAGAATGCTTGTAGAGTATAATCGCTATAAAGACATTTTTCTGCTCGTTCCTTTGTCTCATCGGCTTTCTCAGAATCACCTGACCCTCTATACGCAGCAATTAAAATTTCCCAAGTATTTTTGTTCTTAGGATTAATTCTAAGAGCTTTTTCAAGATAATCAATTGCAGTTACTCTATCGTCATTTGCAATATACGCATAACCCAAATCCCTCAGATGTTCAAACTTTGAATCATCCATTTCCACTGCTTTCTTTAAAATCAGAATTGCATTATCCCAATCCTTTTTCGTCATGAGATAGTGATGCCCAAGTATCCACCAATAAGATGGAACCTCAGGATGCAAATCTCTTAATCTCGTATAGCTTTCGATTATTTTATCAACTTCTTTTTTGCTTTTGTAAATACCAATTAATTTCTCCCAATAATTAGTGTTTTCTGGATATAGTTCTATTAATTTCTCTAAAGCATCTATTTGCTTTTCAATGCGCCCCTTATTTCGCCAGAATTCAGAGAGTGTATACCAAGCTTCTTCATGTTTTGGATCAATTTTAAGAACTTTTTCTAAATAAGATTTCAATTTGTTCATTCTATTCATAAAAGAATAAACAAAACCAATATTCATTAGAGCATCAGTATTTTCTGGATCAATTTCTAGAGCTTTTTCTATTGTCTTAATTGCTTTATTTAGATCAACTGTAGTCATAATCATTTTACCATAGTTTATCCAAAATTGTGGGAGATCCTTAAATTGATCTTCTCTCTCAGCATATTTCTTAATTACTAATGTAAAATCAATTTCCTTTTCCATTTTGTTAAGACTTTTCTCAAATTTAAGAAATTCTTTTTCTAAACTTGTTTTTGGCAGTATGAAACTCCCCAGTTCATTTGATACTTGTTATTGTTTGTATTTAAAGAATATATCCTTTCAGTTTTATTTAATTATTCATCTTATTATACATAAGAGCTTTTTTTCAGAGTATTATATTTAGAAAAATACAAGTAAATCAACAAAATAATTAATCCAAATTAGAAAAAAAGAAGAAATTGATTAAGAGTGTGGTTTTATGAGTGACTAAAATCTCGTATTGCGCGCTCTTTTTTGATCTGACTAAGGAATGATGTAATTTGTCTATCTTTTCTTTGATTGAAAATCTTCTGTTCAAATTTCTTCTCGATTAAAGCTTCAAGCTGAATTAAAAGTCTATCATCATAAGGTTTGAAATCTAGATCCCCGCTAGGAAGCATATCAATTTTTTCAACTACTGTGAATAGTTTCTTAATCAAAATTTCTTCTATTTCACTATGCAATGATTGACGTGTTGAAATAACTTCTTGTGGAATTTCTTCCTTGTTTTCCGACATACGTCGACCTCTTATAATATAATAGTCGACAAAATATAAAAGACTTCACTGCAGATAGGATAAATTCTTGAGTTATTTTAGTATATTTAGTGCCGTCTGAGCTCCAATCTAAAAAATAAATAAAATTGGCACCGTATTTTGCTAACAGTGCCTTGTGTGAAATTTTTGAGTTATTCTTAACTATTATTGTTCAAATACATGAGATCCCCAATATTCAAGATGAATAATTTGGCATTCACTCATAACATAAGAACCATAGTTGGCAATGAATGTTTGACAAGCGCCTCCACCATAATGAATAGGTATAAAGTACTGTCCTTCAATAGTATTAAGAGCGTTAACAACTTCCATGTCAGTCATTGTCTGACAACCAGGACCCAAAGGTAATAAAGCTACATTAACTAAGCCCGTGAGTTGACTATATTCATCGATGTTTTTTGAATCCCCTGCATGGAAAAATGTGAATCCATCTATGTCAATAAGATAACTGGTCCAATTAGCTGCCTTGGGATGACTAGCGGGATAAATATCTACCGGTAATGTATACATGTAAAAAGCAGTAATCTTTATGTTTCCAAATTCTAATTCGTCTCCAGGATTTACGCCAATCCCATCATGAACTGCAAGTTCGACAGACATGTTTTCTGGCATAATATAGGTCGTGCTTTCTTTATCAAGATAACTAAGTGATGTGGGATCATAGTGATCTCCATGTGGATGTGTAATTAGAATAAAGTCTGCATCTAAATCATCATATGCTGAATTCAAACTGTATGGATCAACATAAATCCTTGTGTCCTTTGTTTCAATCATAATTCCTGCATTGTATAATAGCTTGAAACTGATTGTATTATTATTTCTTAATGGTATAACTATTGATGGAACTGCAATTGTTGTTACTGCTAAAATAACTCCTAAACTTATTAGGATATTCCGAGTAATTTTTGAAAGTGCCATAATATTTCATCTTCTTTCTAGTAGTTTTAAGGTTTCTCATATTTTTGAGAATGAATTCGCATAATTTATCAGAAACATATATAGTGTTTGCGATTTATTTGTGAACGATTCCTAATTAAACCGGATTAATTTTTTTAACAAAACGATGATAACTAAAAAGAACAATTCTAAATAAAATAAAAAAAAGAGTTAGAAAGCTCCAGTTAAGGGGAGCATTCATTTTATCTTTGTGGTCTTAGGATTAGCAAAGTAATAACTATTGGTAGAATGATTAATACGATTAACATCAACCATAATAAGAAATTACTATGAGCTACTCCAGCATTTTCAGCTTCCACAACGAAATCTTCAACATCGGTTTCCGCAGTATTGTAATATTCATCAATTGCTCTAACCCAGAGTTCAACGGTATTTCCAGTTGTTGCTACGACTACAAAACTAGCTGTCCAAGTATCACTTGCGATTTGGTTCATTGCTACAGAGTATTGTTTTCCTTGAACCCTGTAAAGGACATCCACGGATAACAGATTACTTGTTTCATTAATAGTTACTGTTACTGTAATGTTCTGCATTGTAGTTATTATTTCTGGTATTTCATCTATTGTTATAATAGGAGCTACAAGATCATGCGGGATGATTTTAATTAAATAGTAATCTCCATTATTATCCAGTCTTAAGATGTTATTTCCTGAATCATTTAACCATATGTAAAACTGTATGTGAGTAAAGATAGGATAGCCATCAGTGAAATTATGTTTGTATTCGTACCAGGTATTGTTTACACCGGTTTCATTTAACACCATTGCCACTTCTTGCCAGTCGCCTTCATCAACTCGATAATTTATATTACATATGTCTAGAGAGGATTGTTCTGTTACATTTAGAAAGACAAATATTTCATCATCTATTGTCAATTGATAGTCATGAGTTACTTCTCCCGTTGGGTAAATGTGATCCCAATGTACAGAAAATGTTTCCCATGATTCAAGAGCAGAATTCTTGAATATATGATATTGACCATCAGTGTTATTTGCAAAAATCTCCCAGTTGATTTTGGAATCAATCGGATAACTGGCGAAAGTATAATTAAATTGATCTACTGTTAGATTCTCCATTTTTGTGAAAACCCAAGGACCGTCATCAATAGAGTAATTTGCATAAACTGAATCAATCTCAAAGAATGCATCGGTAACTGTTAGATTGAGTTTTAATGTATCATTAAAATCAATTGTTGCGGGAATAGGATCAAGATAGCTTATTTCTGGTCCAACGACTGTAACAGAGAAAGAAAGCACATCATTGTTATATGCAGAGCTGTTATCTATTGCTCTAACTTTAACGGAACGAACACCTCTATCATCTTGTGAGGAAAGCCAGTCCCAGGTAAAACTTGTTTGTCCTGGAAAAGGATTATCGATTTGATATCTCAAATCATTATCTATAAAGAATTCAACCAAACTGATATTTGAAATATCTACAATAGTTGTTTCTACAGTATAAATACCCCAAACTTCTTCAAGAGCGATACTTGGATGAATGTAAGTAATATCTGGTAAATCTGTATCTATGAAGATATAACCACCTGACCATTCAATTAGAGTACTCTTTTCATCAGTATTTGTAATAGCAACAACAGTTACGTTATAATTGGCTGAATCTAAATGTGATCCATTATATAATACTGGTGAAAGTACCTGGGATTCAAATGTAGCATCATCTTGTCTACCAAATGTTCTAGATGCATTGAACCCATCATAATCATTTGCTAAAATAGTAGCAATAGATTGATTAAGATATAATTTCAAAAATTCTGTATAAAGATCGTAATTGAATCCTGTTAATGTAATCTCAACAGAAACTTCAATCTGGTAAGAAATGCTAGAAGTCACCTCAAGAACAGTTAATGTGGGACTCTCAGCAGCGGCATCTTTTATTTGTAAGGACACTAATGAAATGAATGGTAATACCAATAAGATTAGTGCTATAGTTGTTAGTTTCTTTGAATGTATTTTCAATATCTTTCACCTAGATTTAGATTAATTGCCAAATATTGAATTTTGTTAACTTGATTTGTTTTATCAGTTAACTGCCTCTAAATTATTAATGTTTTTAAAGTTTCCACCCTTTCGAAGAAAAGCTATCTTCAAAAGGTTTACCCATATTCTCGGAATTAATTTAATCCAGAACAGAGATTATTTAAGGTCTTTGATGGATAACGAAAATTATCTGAAATATCAAATAGAAGAAATGAAAATTACAGTACACAAAAGATAGACTAATTTTCACTTCCTCAAAGAATAAAGAGATAATTAAGAAGATTTATTAACAGCATACAAGCGCATGTCATTTAACTCAACGGAGGAAAACCCAATGGGTAATATTCGATCTCAGAAAATTAAACGAACCGCAAAGGAATTAGTAGCCAAATATCACCAGCATCTCTCAACTGATTTCGAAAAAAACAAAATACTTGTCAATAAATTGACAAATGTGATGTCCAAACGAATGAGAAATCGAATCGCTGGTTATGTTACAACAATAATGGTACAAATTAAAGATGGCAAGGTTCAAGTCATCGAGAAACTAGCTGTTGGTGGAACAACCCAATTATAAAATTTTTATTTTTTTCTTTTGTCTTCTACCAACAATTCTTCTTAATTTCTAATCTTGAAAAGAACTTAATTAGAGTTTTTTCATGAAAGACTTTTCAAAACTTCATTTTTAATATTTCGAAAATTCTTTCTTGCCATTTCCATTGTTGCTCCTAAACCCATTAAGAGAGCATAGGAATGAGAATTATTCCCAACAGGGAAGGGTGGGCTAAGAACACCATCTATAATTGCTGCTCTTTCAAATCTTGCGACTTTGTTAAAAGTTGAGGGTACAGTAATCTTGGAGAAAGTAGCAGAACCATTTAACTTAATTTCTCCAGTTATCTTTCCTTTTTCCACAATTTCTATCAATTCTTTGGCAACGTTTCTGTTTGCTAATTCATTAATAGCTATGAAGGGAACGGTAACTCTAGGATTAACTTCAATAACAAACACTCCTTCTTCACCAACTACTAAATCTACACCAATAAATCCATTGAGATTCATTTGTTCTACAAGTTTAACTGATGTTTCAAATATCTCATCATTGTATTTTGGAATACTATATGGAACTTCTCCACCTAAATAATCCCCAGATTTCTTCATGGAATCCAACCGAAGATTCTGATGATTGATTGATATTGGAACAACTTTATCATCATTTACTAATAAACTCGTACTAATTGGAGTGCCTTCTATGAACTCTTGAACAATGCAATTATCCATACTAGTTACTGCATGAGCTGCTTGCAAACCAAATCCTAAGTCATTTGGATTTGTTACTTTTGTAAGACCCTGACATCCTACACCATCTATTGGTTTAACAATCAATGGATATCCTAAGACATCGACTTCACTTTGAATTTTATCAAAGGAATCATTGTATGAAGGCGAGAAAGTTGCAGGAACATTTAAGCCTAATTCTTTCGCCAAATTCATTGTCTTTAATTTGTCACCAGCTTGTTCTATGGAATCAGGTTTACTCCCCAAGAATGTTGCTTGTGAATTCACAATTATAGATGAGAGATCTTTCAGGATACCTTTGGATTCCGGAGCCAAAGTAAGGGCATAATCAACTTGGTCAGCGAAAGCTTTTATCCCACTCACAAAATCCTCATGACTAGAAACTGATTTGAATTCATGAATCGGGGAAATACGAATGTGTTGCATTAATCGATGATCTATTAATGTAGCAATTTTAAAACCTAATTGGGCAAATTGCTCAATGCATGATCTTAGAATAGAATATCCTTCAGCGAGAATATTGACTGGAAGGTCTTCTTCTGCAAAACCACCGCCCACAATATAGTCTACAATTAGGATTCGTTTCAATATTTTTCACTTCCAATTGCCTTACTGCGCAACCAGAAAAAAATTTACTTATAACTTTTTGCCAAACGTTGAAAAGAGATCTCTTAAGAAAAATGAGATCTATTTCTTCAGACTTGGGAAGAAATAGGTTTTATCTTTTTTATCTAAATAAGCTATCTCGTGATCCACTAAAGAAGCCAGAGCTACTTCAATTCTCACTTTTTGCCAACCGGTCAAAGTAGCTACTTCTTCATAACTAGTTAATCCATTTACAGAAGCAATACTTAGTATAGTTAGTACATCTGATTCCAATTCCGCAGGTTTGAAAGTAATAAGCAAAGCTTTATTCTTCATTTTATGCAATTTTGGAATTAAACCGGATTCAGCTAAATATTCTAACGCCTTTTTAATCTCTTTCTTAGGAGCTACCCAATTTGGTCTTTTATTTGCAAACACAATGCAAAAATCAGTCAAGACCATTATCCCCCCAAAACCACTGCTTTCGTCTATACCAACTTCTAATACTTCTTTAGCTAAAAATTGATCATACTTATCTTTATCTTTGAATCTCTTTCTCTGTACTTTATCCCCGATGCCAATTAATTCAGGCATTCCTGCTTCTTTCCGAAGTTTCACAAGACGATCATCCACAGCTCGAGTCCCCTTTATTTCATCCCTGTATTTTTGCTCAAGATCAAGAACTCCTTTCTGTAAAACCTCTTTTCGTTTTTCTTTATCCTTTTCTTCAATTTCTTCTAGATCTTCGGCAAATTTTTTGTAAGCATCACTAACTTTATCTTTGTCACTCAAGGAAATAACCTCATGTATCTTTGAGAAGATTACTTTTATTTAGCTTTTCAAATGAAAGTATTCTATTATTATTAATAACATGTTTCTTCAGTAAATTAAACCTTTCATTTCAAAATAGAAAGCAAATAGATAACAAAATTGGAAATACCGAGGACATTAGATTTGTATAATAGGGCTATTAATTATATAGAAACACTTTTCTTGACGGCAAAAAACTTGTCAGATGATTGTAATAAAGCTTATAAACAAAAGCTAAGTGGATTTGGTTGTGAATCTATTTGATTAAAATAACTGCATTTGGCGCGGCGAAAGAAATCGGTAAAAGTGCTATTCTCGTCGAAGATAAAGATACAAAAATTCTACTAGATTGTGGATTAAAAATTAGACCAAAAGAACCAACTGAAGCTCCTTTAGGTTTAAAGAAACATGCAAAAGAAATACAATGTATGGTTATTTCCCACGCTCATTTTGATCACACAGGATACATACCTAGAATGGTTCAAGAAGGTTGTAAGAATGTTCATATGACTCATCCTACTAAAGATATTGCAGCTATACTTTGGAGAGATCATCTGAAAATTGAAGGAGCCCGTCATTGGAATGAAGATGATATGTATGAAACTCTTCGTACCATAAAGAGTCATTATTATGATCAAAAATTCAAATTGGCTGATGGAGTCACCGCAACTTACTTTGATGCAGGACACATTTTAGGTTCAGCCAGTATTCTTCTAGATTGGAAAGGTCAACTGATCTTTTACACTGGAGATATCAATACTTTTGCTACTCCGTACCATGATACAAACAAGTACCCAACCATAGAAGATATCTCTATATTAATCTCAGAATCTACCAATGGTCTTAGAGATTTACCCAATCGTGAAATTCCAAATGAATCTATAGTTGAAGCTATTTACAAGACATATAAACGAGGTGGAATAACCATAATTCCATCATTTGCTTTGGGACGAGCACAAGAAATTGAAGCAATTCTTGCGAAAGAGTTTATGAACACAAAATTCAGGATTTTTGTAGATGGTATGATTCTGAAAATGAATGAAATTTATCGTATGTATTTTCATGAATACTGGGTATCAAAGAAAATTCTTGAATGGTGTAGAGAATATAAAATAGAAGTTCCTTTCGACTTAAAGAATTTCATACCAGTATCTAGAAATCTTGCAGATAATCTTAATACCTATAGAAAAATGATAGTTACTGAGAAAAAACCAAACATTATACTCTCAACGTCAGGAATGATGGAAGGAGGACCAATCCATTCATACCTTAATCACGCTGCTGGTAATCCTGATAACTTGATAGGAATTTCGGGATATCAAGTTGAAGAAACCATAGGAAGACAAATTCTTGAAGGAGTAAAGGCTGTGACATTATTTAGTTGGGGAGATAAAAAAGGCTTCAAAACAGAAATTAATGCAGAAGTAAAGCAATTTCAATTCTCAGGACATGCTCAAAGAAATGAGTTATTAAAAATGCTGAAAGCAATTAACAGTGAGAATATTTTATTAGTTCATGGATCAGAAGAAGCTGGTGAATCTCTTAAAAAGGATTTAGAAAATGGAAGAAAAGTAATATTGCCTAATGTACGAGAACCAATTGTATATGAAAATTAACAATAAAGTCGCTTTTAATGTAAAATCTCATTTGAGATTTTTTATTCCTTTTACTAACCAGCTTAAAGGAATATTTTGATACTTGCCATCGGGAAGAAGACGTGCGACAGTTAAAGGTAAGACATTTTTCATAAGCTCTATTTCAGCAATTATAATTGGATCTGATATATCTTTCTTGATTCGTATTAAAATGGGTGCTCCAAGAGCAATTTGTAAACCTCTTGCGCCGATAATTCGTGCTTTTTCAAACCTTGTTAATTTTGGAGGGCCAACGACGATTGTATCAGCAATTATCTCTTCTCTTACGTCAATTTTCTTAGACATGTATGGAAACCTCAATAGCAATAAATAGGAAACCAATTAAAGACATTTTAAAGTCTTTCGGCAAGGTTCTTTTTGTTTTCTTTCTAAATATAAAACTATTTTTCGTATCGATTATGTTTTTTACAAAATAGTGCGACCGAATAAATTTTATAATGATTTTTTTTATATATGTATGAGGTTTAACATTGGTTGAAGCTAAAATTGAAGGAGCTATAAAAGATATTCAGGATTATATTAGTAAATTGGAAACTAAACTGGCGAAAGCGGAAGGCGAGATCGCAAAAGCAAAAGATGCAGCAAGTCAATTAAAAGGAGAAAAATCTTCTGCAGCTTTAAAGTTGAAGCAAATGGAAGATGAAATGTCTGAGCTTTCTTCTGTTTATGAGGAATTGAGAGGTCGTAAAGATGTTGAAATTGATATTCAGGAAGTCATGAAGCTTTATGTGATTTTAACAGAACAAGTTCTAGATGGAAGTTCACATATTAAGATATTAACACTTCTCCATGGTGCTAAACAAAACATGACTAAAGGGGAGCTTTCAAAAGCAACTGGAATACTGCCTGCAGCAACACTACGAGCAATCTTTGAATTGCGAAATAATGGATTAGTCACATATGATGAAAATAATGAAACAACAAAACTAGTACGTAGGTTATGGGATTAACAAGCTAATATTTTACTCGAGTAAGTAATCAAAGAAAAAAAAAGTAAAAGAGGAATAATTCCTCAAAATTAGAAAGCTGCTAGTAATGGATTATGACTACTACGACGGAACCAAGATTCTAGGATATAAGAAACATTACTAGGTTCCTTATTTATAACTTCACGAGCACGCTCACCCATAATTCTACAAACTAAGATGAGTTTGTGGATATCCTCTCCTTTCGACCAGTCAATCAAATCAAATATGGTTTTGTATGTAACAGGCCTTCGCCACAAAAGAACATACACCCCAACCACTTCTCCATGATCGTTTTTAAATAAGTAATTTAATTTCTTCTTGTTTCCAAAAGCAACGTTTCTTCGATATTTCACGCCACGTTTGTTAAGATAATCTTCTATCTTCTGTTTTACCTCGGCATCAGTTAAGCCAATTCTGTCCAATCTTCTAAGAGACCTCCTCGTGCACTCTTCCGATTACGTAATTTGTCGCGCCCAACATCTCACGTATTTTAAACATCACTCGTCAAAGCGATAAAAATCTTTTGTATTTGACATTATCTAAAACATTAGAGAAATATTAAAGTAAAAATAAGTCTTGGGACAAAAAAAGGCCCACAAGTAAGTCACCCAAAGGAAGAAAGAGAGCAATTTTATGAAATAAATCTAAAACATTTTAATTATGATAAGAAAGAATAGATTGTAATCAACAGAAGTGAATATTTTGACAGAAAAAAATGAGAAAGAGAATGGCGAGGGAAAGGCAAAGCTGATCGAGGAAACAGAGGAAGTTGTTGAGGAAGAAACTGAACTTGAAAAGGAAATTGAAGAGAATATTGTCAAAATTGGATTATTAGTTGAAGAGCTCAATAAAATAAATCAGAAGGGAGGACCAGACATAAGAATTTGTCCAAGATGCTATAGTTTACGAGTGAAAGTGGAGGATATCTTAACAGGAATGGGGATAAATTCTGGGTACCCAGTTTGTATTTGCTTGGATTGTGGTTGGCGTTCAAAGAAATGGATTTATTTAGATAGAACACTAACAAATGACGAAAGAGAAAAATTCATTGAAGATTTAGTGGAAGAAAGAAAGGAGAAATAAAATATTTCTCACTTTATTTTTTAACAGTTTGAAATTATTTCAGCAATATCGCAGATAAATAAGCGACAACTTGATTTTTATCTCCAGTGATATCCCCACTGGTTGAATACTTGAGGATTTTAGTTTCTTTGACATTGTTTTTATTGGAAGCAATCAGTGCTGCAGCGACCGGACCCGGACCACACATAGAAATTAAATTATCAACAACAGTATTTAGCAATCTATTAGAATCCACTTTTCGAATACTATCTATTACATGGGAATCCTTTGACATTGCTGAAGCTTGACTTTCATAGTGAGTCAAATCAGTACTAGCAATTAAGCAATAATCATAATTCGCTAATACCTTACTAAGTACTGTACCCACACGTTCACAATTTTCTTTGGATTGATCCTTCATACAAATTGGTAGTATAGGAACATCTTCACCATACAAATACTGCAGAAAGGGTACTTGTACTTCAATACTATGTTCCATCATATGGGCAGAGGTATCAGCTCGAAAATGTGGTTGCTTAACGAGTAATCCTGCGATATCTTCAGGAATCAAAGCTTCACCCAACGGGGTCTTCCAACTACCTTCAGAGTAAACACTAATAGCAGGACCAATGTTTTTATGATTTGGCCCTATAATTACAAAAAATTCTGGTTTTCCATCTTTGAACTGCTCTAGAAAACCATGGGCAGCAACGGGACCAGAGTATGTGTATCCGGCATGAGGTGAAACTAAAGCATATATTTTTCCTTTTCTTTCCGGTGGATTCTCTATATCAGGCAATTCTCCAGGACCAATAGCATCATCCTTAAAACACCTCTCAATTTTCTCAATAAGCTGTTCCTTCTTCCCTGGATAAAACAATCCAGCAACTACTGGTTCACGTATCATTAATAATTCTCCTAAAGCAAATAATCATTTTTTATATATGAAGAATATGGACATAATCTTTTATCTGTATTTCTTTTAACTCTGCTTCTAAAGTCAACCATTAGAAAGGCAAATCACCAATATTGTTAAAACAATAAGCAGGACTACTGAAAATTCTAGCAAAATCCTTAATTCTCCAAGACATATCTTCTGTGATATCATTATGATAAATACGCGCCAAGATTTCTCCTATTTCTTTGACTTCGAGTTCTTTCATACCCATACGAGTTATTTCCGCAGTCCCTAAGCGTATGCCTGAATCTATAAGTAAACCAAGATTCTCAGCTCGTTCTCTCAACATATTTATTTCATTGGTGGATGAGATATCAAGTATTACTTGATGAGATTCGGAGAAATCAAGATGCTTAAACTTTACAGGAATACCATGATTATCTAGCGATGATGCAAGTGTTTTTGTGTTTTTAATAATTTGAGATGCGTATTCTTTTCCGAATTCAAGCATTTCCAAAGCAGCTACCCCTAAGGCAGCTATTCTGTGTGCATGAATATTATCTGTTAATTTAATGCCATTTTCTAGATCAATATCAAAGGTGGAAGAGAGAGTCTCATATTGTTCCATATCATTTGTTACAATTAATCCTCCTTGTGGACCAGGAAAAGATTTGTGAGTTGAACCAACAAGTATAGGAGATCCTTCACGCAAAGGATCTTGAAATTGTTTTCCAGCAATAAGGCCTAGAACATGAGAACCATCAAATGCGAAATGAATTGTCTTACGTTTCTCAAATTCCTGAGTTATTTCTTTTACCGGATGTGGAAAGGGGAAAAAGGAAGAACCAAAAATAACCAACTTTGGTTTTAGCTTCTTGATTGCTTCTATACTTTCCTCAACAAGAATATTCATGTTTTCCTTTGAGAAGTGAAAAGGCAAGTATTTTCGATTGAAGAATTCATAATTTATTGGATATCCACCAGAATCCCCTGCTTCTACAGACATGATTTTATTGCCGGATTTAGTTAGACCAAGAATGAGGGCTAAATCACACATATTTCCAGATAAGGGAGAAACAATAGCATAATCAGCATCGAATAACTCTCTGATGAAACTTTCAGTTTTGTTGATGATTTGTTGTATAAATTTAGTTCCACCATAATAATCGCTAGAATATCTATTACCTAAATCAGAAGAAAGGATAGCTCGAACAAAAGGCGAGGCATAATTCTCACTTGCTATCAGATTAATCGAATCTTTTCTGAAGATTTTGTGATTCTCAAGTAATTCTAGAAAATGCTGTAGTTTCATTGTTATTCTCCTCAATAATCATAGATAAGTCAAGTTAAGAATATTTATCATTTTTAGCTATTCCTAAGGATTTAATTGATATTATGTGAGTGTTAGAATGTTAAATAAGAAAATTCAGACAAGTGTATTATGGGAATGAAAACTAGAATCATTAGTAATTTTGAGGAAGGTAAAGTAATTGTCAACAACTAAGAAAGGTAAAGGAGCACCAAAGAAGAAGACTCCTCAAAAGAAAACTACCTCAAAAACCAAGACAATAAAAGCTAGCGAAGAAAAAATTTTGAATGAATTAAAAGGATCATTGGAATCTTTAGTCACGATCCTAAATAAGACAGCCCTATCACTTCCATCACTCGTCTCTACTAGAGGTATTAGTGTAAAAGACATTGGTAGTCTTTTAGAAGACAAATTTGAAATGGATATGGAATTAATTAGTATGCTTGAAGATTTTTTCAACAAATTAGTGTTACTTCTTAGATACAGATCATCATATGATCAGAAATTATTTCTAATGATACGCTATATAAAAAATTTAAGAAAAGCAGAAACGATTATGGAATTCCGAGGAAATCTACAACTGTTAGGGATAACTCTTAATGAAACAGAAACAATTGTAAGGAATTATGAGGAGATGTATAATAATCTCTTCATTGAACAAGCGTTATTGCAATTTCAATTAATGGAACAATTGTTAATGTTCAGAGAAAAAGATGTTCCAGAATTTCGGGATTGGTTCAATCAAGGTCTAGGAATTTTCCAGAAAATAACAGAAAAAGTTTCCGAATTGAAAGAGTAATGATAATAAATGAAAATTCTAGTTGTAGGATTTAATGCAAGACCCATTGCAAAATCAGCCGTACAAGCAGGGCATGAAATTGGAGTAATAGATTATTTTGGAGATTATGATTTACTAAAACTAACTAAGAATTGCTTTTCAGTACTAAGACAAAAACCAGGGGAATTATTACATCGTCCATTACACCGACGACCTGCAGAATACTTGTATTATCTAGCTGAAATAATGTCAGATGAACAAGGAGATTTTGATGGAATTATCCTTGGTTCAGCTTTTGATAGATATCATGAATTAGTTAAACAATTCAAAGATATAGGTCCTAAAGTATATGCAAATGACCCAAAGAAATTTGACTTAACTCGTCAAAAACATAAAATAAACAATATAGCGAAAAATGCTGGTTTTGAAATTCCAATTCTAGAATCAGCAGATAATTATCAAGAATTAATCGAAATAGCAAAGAATTATTCATTCCCGCTAGTTACTCGAGGGGATGGAGGTGGAGGAGGAGCTGGGATTAAACTTTGGAAAAATCTCAGTGATTTGAAGGATTTCTTTGATTCTAAAGATGATGAACAAGAAAAAACAATCTGGGTACAAGAATACATTGAAGGTATAGATGCTAGTTCTACTGTGAATTGTCTAAAAAATAAAGTGCAAATTCTTTCAGTTAATAAACAATTAATAGGAGATAAGAATCTTAGAGCACCAAGCGAATTTGCGTATTCAGGAAATGTTGTCCCCTTAAATTATGATTCATATAAAAAAGATCCATCTTTAGAGGAAAAGCATTTGGAATCCATCAGAAAATTATTCGAAAAACTTCAATTAATGGGTTCAAATGGAGTTGATTTCACAATTAAAAATGAAAAGCTTTTCTTCATGGAAGTAAATCCACGTTTTCAAGGAAGCATAGAATGTGTTCAATATGCTACTGGACATAATTTAGTACAGTTACATCTTGATGCCTTTCATGAGATTAAGCATGATCTTCCAGCAAACCCAAGATATAATCAGTGTTCAGTTAAAGGAATACTATTTTCAGATAGAGAACAAACCTTCCCAGTTAAGGGATACCCAAAAAATAAGTGGATTGTAGATAGAACACATAAAGATGTTTTACTCGAAAAGTCGGACCCTTTTTGCAGTATAGTTCTACCTTGCAAAGATCCTAAAAAGGGATATAGAACAATCTGTAATATAGCTGATAAAATAACAGAAATGAACAAGTTGGTTGTTCAATAGTCTGTTTTTACACTCTTAGATTTTGCTTAGTGCTTGATCAATATCTTCTATTAAATCATCCTTATCTTCTATACCAGGGGAGAATCTTACGAAGCCGGGGTTAATGCCAATAGATTTTTTCTCTTTCTCTGTAAATTCAAGATAAAGCATACTTCCGGATGCTTGTATTAGAGAACTCGTACTACCTAAACTAGTTGCTCGTTTGATTATTTTTAAATTATTAATGAAATCGACACCGTCCTTATCAGATTTGCCAGCGCAAAAACTGACCATGCCACCGAAACCTCTCATTTGCTTTTTAGCCAATTGATGTTGGGGATGACTTGTAAGCCCAGGATAATAGACTTCTCTAATCTTTGAATGATCTTCTAAGAATTCTGCAATTGCTTGAGAATTCTCAGTATGTCTATTTACACGTAATTCCAATGTCTTGATTCCTCGTATTGTTAGCCAAGCATCAAATGGTTGCATGACTCCTCCAAAATAAACGGCAGTATTCATTATTTCTGCACGTTCATCAGCCGAAGAAACAGTTGCTCCTCCCAAAACATCGCTATGACCGCTAAGGTATTTGGTTACACTATGAACAACTATGTTGACTCCCATATCAATTGGATTTTGATTTATTGGAGTAGCAAATGTATTGTCAAATACAAATTTCACTTGTATTTCTTTAGCTAACTTAGCAATCTCTGCAATATCACAAAGAGATAATGTTGGATTTGCGGGGCATTCCATATGAATCATTTTTGTATTGTTCGTGATTTTTGCTTTTATGTTTTCAATATTTGTTGCATCAACAAAATGTACTATAAAACCCCACTCCTTAAAGTATTGATTAAGAAGATGTCTCGTCCCAGGATAGCACCTATCTGTAACAATGATTTCATCGCCAGGTTTTAAATAAGTACTAAAGACAGTTGAAATGGCAGCCATTCCTGAACTGAATCCTATACCTGCTGCACCATTTTCCAATATAGCTATTTTCTTTTCAAAAACAGATCTCGTAGGATTCGCATGACGCGAATAGGCAAAACCAGGTTTTCCATGATAAAATACATCAGCCCACTGATCAGCAATATCATATGCAAAAGTTGTTGAAAAATCAATATTAGTTGTTATCCCTCGAGTAAATGGATTAATACTTTCACCTGCATGAACGACTTTAGTGCCTATTCTCTTTCCCAAATCTTCTTGTTCTTCAATATTATCTTTTGATACACCAATACCTTTTGATGCATCCTCTTTCTTTTCATTCATTTCAAACACCAGCTTATATATTTGCATAGATGAAAGATTTATCAACTTTTTTAGAAGGATTTTAAAATAGGTTGTTTGAAAAGAAAAGAAGATAGTAAGGAGATCTAAAACGTGTCAGCAAATGAGGAAAAGAGCAAAGCAACATCTATCTTCGAATCCAGATTTATGTCGATTTCTTTAATGTTATGCTTACTAATAATGTGTGCAATATTTATTGTTGTGATAAATTCTATCTTTGGCATAACAATTGCACTTAATGTTTTATTGTATATTGGAATTGGAGTAGGAGGAGGAATATTATTTGTTGTTATTATACTACTGATCTTTTCAAAAAGAAAAGCAGGAATTAGTCGAAATATAATTCTTTATTCTGCTGCTTTAATTCTAATTCTCTCTTTAATAATATCACTCATACTCAACTTTGCATTCTCTGGTGAACAAGGTAG
>DAOVPS010000019.1:0-26335 GCA_030629105.1 Candidatus Heimdallarchaeota archaeon | reverse complement strand
TAATATGTTGATTTAATTAACAAAAACATGTAAAATAATAATTGGAGATACATCGTTGTCAGAAGAAATCACTATTAAAGTTCCAAAAAAACTTGCAGAATTTATTGATAATCTTACAAAAGAGGGGTATTACAGTTCGAGAAAAGATTTTGCACGAAGTTCTATAGAAATTGTTGCTCAATTATATGGACTGCCTAAAACAAAAAAGGGAGGAAAATCCCTACTTGATGTATTAGGTGACAATAAGATGCAAGTTGAAGAATCAGTAATAACTAAGACTACACAAACTATTCATCCAAGAATAGCAGCAAAGAAAGTAGAAACACTATCTCCCGAAGAATATGATGTTCTTGATCTTTTTGCTGGAGCAAAATTTGATTATGAAGATGCATTGTATGCTAGATACACTATGGAGTTAATGAAATTAGCAAAAGCTCCAATACAAAAGGAAGAATTTTTGAAACTTTTGAAAGGATTAGTAACAAAGAAAAAAATTGATAAAACGGAGCACAGTGGCAAAACAGTATGGAAGCTGATTGAGAGTTATTAGTAAGTATTATTGATTATTCGTCTTCAAGAGTAGTTATATCCAATCCTGTTATTCCTTCAATTGCCATGATTTCAGCTTTTAAATTCTCAACATCAATTTTTTCAAATTCTTCTGAATCAATATATCCATCAAACACACATTTTTCTTCCATAAAACAAAGTCCGGTTGAATATAGTGCTTTGACTCCTAATTTTAAGAAGAGATTACCAATTCTCCTGAGGAAATCTGGAGTAAGCTTTCCAATATCAATTGCTACTTTGTATACTTTGTTTGTTGTAGTTGGGATTATTCGTATTATTTTTGTGTTCGGAGTAAGTATAATTACTGCGTAATTTCCTGCCTCCGGTTTTAATGCGGCTAGGAATTCATCGGTTAATTGAACAGATTGCATTGGTTCCAGCTTGAGCATTTTTGCAATAGTTATTTTTGGGATTTCCTTGCTTTTTTTCACCATAATATCCAATCTCGCTTTTGATAGAATTTTATCGAAAAAGACCACTTCAATTTAAAAGCTGGTTTTTTTTTACTCTATTAATGATTGAAAAAACTAATAATTAAATTATTCCTACAAAGTTTGACTTTTGATGATTTTTGGAGCACTTGCTACTTTGAATTCATAATATTTCCACTGATTTTTTAACAAGTATTTCGCAACTGCTTTCGCAAAGGTATCTATTGTAGCAATGGTAACAAGATTCCCACCCCCAATGAGATAATATGCTTCGATTTTCTCCTTTCGCATTTGTGTAACTTGTCCACATAATCTCAACATATCAGGTTTCCTAACTCTGATATTTATTCCCTCGAGTAGCTCATGGGCGTTTTGGATGTTTTCCTCTGCAGTTTTTAAAAGTTCAACAAGCTCGTCATTTTTAAGAGCTTTTTTTATCCGATCAATCCAATTTGGTATTCGCTTCACTCTGTCAGGAAATTGCGGATTTTTTATTATACCAGCATGAATCTCATCTGCTGAAATTCTTGAATCATATTGAAAGGGGATCGAGAACAACTTAATTCTATTCAAGTCTTCTTCAGATGCGATTTGGATTACTTTTAATGGTTTTTCATGTACTAATGATAAAGTCAAACCACCATACAGACTTCTTCCAGCGCTTTCAGAACCTTTCATTGAATATCTAAGAATCTCATCTTTTGTATATTTCAGATCAAAAACATCATTCAAAGCTGTAAATAAAGCAGCTAAGCCAGAGTCAGAACTTCCACTAAAAATCCCATAATTATTTGATTCAATGCTGATTTTTGCTCTTATGTTATTCTTTTCCATTAATGATTTAACGGATTCATTGATTTGATTTCCACGTAAGCCAGTTAACTTTTGTTTATCTAAAAGAAATTTAATAGGAGAGATGTCCTTGCTTTCAGTGGATTCTATTGTTGTCTCGGTTCTTGTTGTTTCATCCTTATTTGTAACTGCTAATCCCATAGTATCATAAAGTGGTGTTCTATCAGGATTTATGCCACCAAGAAATATTATCGGAATAGTGGGATAAGCAACGGCTGTAGAAATCTTCTGTATTTTTACCACCACATGAAGTATTGAAATCAAATTTTGCGTTCATTTATGATTTCATCTATTAATTTAATTTGTTTTGTATAATCTTTCATTTCATTTAGTGATTTAATCCTTTTCAGTACATAATCTAAAATGGATTCAAATCCTTCCACGAAATCATTTACATTGACTATCTGAAGTTTATGTTTGGTAGCTTCTGAACAAAGATATTCTTGGATTTGGAAATATTTATCTAGTTCAGTAATAAGCCGTTCACCGGAATTTCTAAGATGAGAATATTTTGTACGTAATTTAATGCGGTTCTTTAGGAGTTCCTTATCAGAGATTTTGAGAATAATAGGGATTATGCTAGGATGTGCCAACAAATCTGAATGTATTTGCTCTGGCAAGAAATGAAGATATTCTATGATCATACTTTCTCCGTCTCTCAATCCTCGATCAGCAATCATCTTTTGAATAGAGAAATTCATTATTTTCGCCTGAGATGTATACCCCGAGATTAAGTTTTCTTCACTATATTTACCGAAAAACTTCCAGGTATCATATACGCTAGAATGAAGCACTTCATCATCATTTTTTGGTACTATAGATCGCAGAGTAGAACGAAGAGCATCACCCCCAATAACTAATCCAATATTAAGCGCTGTTGAGAGTTCTTTAGCAATAGTGGTTTTCCCTGCTCCGGGTATGCCTGCAATAATTGGTATTATTGGAAGTTTCTGTAAACCGGTTTCCACCAATGTTCGATATTCTCTTATTATAAGATATCTTGTAAGGTATTTGGTACCCAATTTTTCCAATGATTGCTGTAATTCAGCTTCAGAATTGTTTTTTGCAAGAAGCTTACTTATAGCCTTCAGTGGAAGACCGGTAGCTAGGAGATTTGAGTCACTATTCCAAAAGATCATTATCATACCAACAGATTCTTTCATATTAAGGGAATTATTAGTGTAAATATATCTTCCCTTAATCTAAAATTTTCGCAGGAATTGTAAAAAATAAGCATATTACAGATTTCTCAGAATTTATTTTCATTAAAAGAGGAAGATTTTTAACGGGAAACCTCAGCAAAAAACATAGATTATTACAATCGTATTTGTAAACAACAAATTAGGACTGAAAAATTTGTCAATTCAACAAGAAGTAACTCAAGCAGAACTCAGAAAATTCCGTTACATGGGATTAACATTTGAAGAATTACAAGCATTATCTATGGATGCATTTATCAAATTATTACCATCTAGAAAGAGGAGAAGTCTTACTCGACCAAGTTATTGGACACCAAAGAGAAAGAAACTCCTTGAAGATATTCGAGCACAAGTGAAATCGATTAAAGAAGGTAATAAAAAGCTCAAAACAATTAGAACTCATTTAAGAGATATGATTATTTTACCTGAAATGGTCCATGCAAAAATCGGAGTACATAATGGTAAAGATTTCATTGAGTTTATCGTTCATCCTGACCAAGTAGGTCACATTTTTGGTGAATTTGCACTCACTACAAAACTTGTGAAACATGGCTCCCCTGGGATGGGTGCGACTAAATCAAGTTTGTATATCCCATTGAAATAATTGTGTTCGATAATTGTAACACAATTTTTCACCTTCTTTTATTTTAATTTCATTTGGCTTTCCATAAGAAGCTGCTATTCCATTAACCTTATTACTAGAATTCTTTATACTGTAAATACCAAAAATTAAAAATTGGTCAAAATATTTGAATTAGCTTTTGTTGGTTTGAATTGTCTAGGAGTTAAAACATTGTCAAGATTTAAATTACCCAAAATAAAGGACAAGAGAGCACAAAAGGGATTAAGGAAACAAATAATCAGTGTTTTTAGTATTGATGTTAATGAAATGGGTCCTGTTGTGGAATCTATTGCTTCCCCATATACAAGTGACTCTTTATTTAGTGAGAGAGAAATTTCCATTCTATTCACTGCCGTTACTATGTTAGAAGTGAAGGAATTGATAATGGGTGAACTTAAATTATTGTTTGAAATTTTCGATAGTGAAATGAGTGATGGTCGTCCTGCAAAGAAAGTGATAGTAACTATTTGTGGTGAGGAAGCTAATAGTGGTCAAGTTAGAGCTATTGTAAGAAATATGATTCATACCTCGGATACTGCCATCAAAAATTTAGAAGATATCATGGAAAGGTAGAGAAAAAAGCAACAAGTTGTTTCTGAAAGAAAGATATTCTTTCTATTCATTTTGAACAAAAGAATTAAAAACGAAATAATGTGGAATTGCTTTACAGATTATTAACCATACTTTATGTTTAACAAAAGTTGAGGTATAATACATTGTCAATAGAAGCAGAACAAATAACTGAAGATTTACTCATAGGTTTAGACGAATATTTAGCTGCTGGTGTCCATATAGGCACCCGTATTGGCACAAAGTCTATGAAGAAATTTATTTATCTTATTCGTAGTGATGGTCTTTATGTTTTAGATGTTAGATCAACAGATGATCGAATTAGAACTCTAGCAAAATTCCTAGCAAGATATGAACCAAATCAAATTGCAGTATTTTCAGCTCGTCAATATGGTCAAGTTCCTGGCAGTAAATTAGCAAAAGTATGTGGTTTTAGAAGCGTGCCAGGAAGATTCATCCCTGGAACACTAACTAATCCAGAATTTTCCGGATTTATTGAACCTGAAGTTATTCTAGTAACAGATCCTCGTGCAGATAAACAAGCAATAAAAGAAGCAAATAAAATTGGTTTAGTTGTTGCAGCAATGTGTGACACAGATAATGAACTCAAAGGTGTTGATATTTGTGTACCAACAAATAACAAAGGGCGTAGAGCTCTTGCATTAGTTTATTGGCTTCTTGCTAAAGAGATTTTAAAAGCTCGTGGAGAAATTCCTCCTGATGGAACCATCTCTGAATCCATTGAAGATTTCACCTTCAAAGTTTTACCAAGTAGTATGCAAATTACTACAGATGAACAAGAGAAACAAGCACAACAATAATTCTAAAATTTTGAGCTCAATGCTTTTTTAGCTGAAAAATCTCCGAGTTATTCTCTCGGAGTCATTCAATTTCTAACCAAACCATACAGGTTCCAGCCAACCATAACTCCAACCACTATAATTGGTTAAAGCGAGGATTCCCCATACACCTAACGCAAAAATTAATCCGAGACCAACCGACAAAGGTAACCCAGGCATCATTTTTACTTTTTCAAGTAGTTTGATTGTTAAAATTGCACCTATAACTACACCAAAGAAAGCAGCAATTGCTGGATATAAACCAAGGCGTATAAGAGCAAAGCTAAACAACATACCATAGAAAGCTAAATCACCCAATCCTAATTCAATGTAATCTGAATAAATATACTCTTCATCAGCTACCCGGCTTGTTGATTTTTCGTCAGTCATTGATTCTGTTTTTTCTATATTTGCTTCTTCATTCGCTGAATCTGAATTAATACTTTTTTCCTCTTCATTTTCCGACTGGAGTTTTTCATTTTCTTCCACTTGTTGCAAATAGCGCTCTTCACTTATTTCGGCTATTTTCTTAATTGGTCCTTTGAAGACAGAAATGATATCATAAATACTTAAACCGATCATAACGAGTATTGCAGCAAGTGCGGGAAGAAAAACAGCAAGAAAAGTTCCAGCTAATACCGCAAAAAGCATAGCCATAATTTGCGGGGCGGGTTCAGGAATTAGCTGATAGACCATTGAAACTATTGTTAGAGTAGCATATAATAATCCAATAATAATACCAAGAGCTTTGATCAATTTATCCGTGCTATCAGCAAACACCATGTTTTCTGTGAGTTTTTCATGAAGATAATAGGGAGCGGTCCAAATTAGCAGAAATACAAAGAAGAATGATGTGAGAGCTACTGCAATAGCAAATAATGCTTTTAGTAATTTGATATTCCCGTATTTGAATATCAAGAAAATACCAAATGCTCCAATAAATGCAATTCCTACAAAAAATAAAGCAGTTAAATATGGACTTTCAAAAGGGGATGCATTTGGTGTTCCTTCACCTCCTCCTACATCAGAATTGAAGAAACCAAAGAGCAAGAAACTACAAATGCCACTGAGAATTGATATGATTAATGTGGGAATTGCTATTGCATATATTCGTTTTTTAATCGTAATACTAAAAGTACCTAATTCACTCGCGTAACTCACTCTGTTAACCATCCATTTGTTGAATTTTATTATTTTAATAATATAATAATAAGTTCTTTAACATATCAAAAATATTTGCTTATATCAAAGAAAGAGGAAATCGAGTTCCTTCAATAATACTTGAAAGATTTTCTCATTCTGATTTTTTCGTAGGTTCGTCATCTGCACTAGGTTTCTTAATGAAAGCAACGACCATTACAATTAAACCAATACCAAAGATAATAATACCAAACCATAGGACCCAATCATTCCAAGTGGTTAGATTAGAATCGTAGAATATTGAACCAACGATAACCATTGCTATACCAATAGCATATTGTACTCCTGCAGCGATTAATGGACCTTTTCTCATTCATTACCCATCCAATTAACAATTCATTAGAGAATTTATTTGTAAATACTACGCAATTATTTTGAATGTTTTTCATAAATAGACTCAAAGTAATTAAAAGTTTGTGCTGAAAAGCAATTATTAATTAAAGAAACAAATGACTACTCTTAGAGTATATTTTTAATTTTCAGAGCTAATTCTGGTTCTGTGTTTCTTAGTAGATCAATAGCAAAAGGTGGAAATTGCGGATCAAATTCAGCGAGAATATCTCGCACCTCTTGTTTTGTTGGAGTTCTATCTTCAAAAGCTTGGATTTTCTGAATGAATTTGTTAACTTGACCAAACATATCATTTATTTTATCGCGAATGAATTTTGGTCTTTCTCTCGATCTTCGTCTCCACATTTGTCTTAGAAAGCTGTGAAGATATTCTGATCTTGGACCACTATATGCGCTCATAGATCTTAAATTGACTATTGCTGCTTCTTTAAATAATTTATCAGTTCCTTCTTGAGCTCCCATGATGTCGAATTGACCTATATTAATTCCAGCAAAATTTGTGGTCCAGATTTGAGCGTTTATTGCTTTATGAGGAGCGAAAATTGAAAGAGCTTCTATAATATGGTAAACATCTAAAGGATCATCACCAATTATGACAAGAGGTTCCCCGACAATGATTGATCTAACAGCAACATCCAATCCTTTTCTAATATAGAATCCTGCTAAATAGGCGCAATCTTTGTGTAATCGTATTAATTTTTCAGAGAGAGTTAAACCAGCATCTAATGCAGCTACTCCAAATGCTTTTTTCACTTCATTCAAGTATTGATCGGGTGATCGCCCTTCAATTTTTAGTGTATTAATATCACGAGCAACTTTGAGTAGAATAGAAGCCGAGTTAGTTATTTCTTTAAGAAATTCTTTTGGAGCAATTATTTTCTTTAGCTTCTTAACTAAATTTTTTGTAAATTCAGATGAGCTTCCACCAATTATTCGATTTTGGTCTACATCGATAATTGTTGCCCAGGAGTAATACTTAAGCGAATTTTTTGGAACGACAACAACATCTGCATCTTTAGGATGAACAAAAGATTCATTTTTTACACAGATTAAGTTTCTATGTGGAGTGATGAGGTTTAAGGTATCCATTAATTTATCAATGCCTTCATCTTCAAATAGAGAAGAATCTTCACTTGTTATTACGACGAAATCCCCCATAAATAGAGCTTCAAAGACATTCTCAATGTCTCTTTTGAATAAAGTGTTTAATAAAAAGGGATCACGATTACGTTCGTTTGGGATTCTAATTTTTCCTGAAATAAAACCTTTCTCTCGTCGAAGAGAATTTGAGGGTAGAAAACCATTTTTTGGAATGATTATAGTTTGTCTATGAGTTTTGTCTATTTCTTGTGCTAGTGGGTCTGCTTTTAGTTTAATTCCTCTTGATTCTTTCTTAGGGATGTCAATCATTGGATCTTTTGCAGCTTCAAGTCCAGATGAAATCGATTCTGTTTCAGAAAATACAGAAACATCGCTACTTTCCTCCGAAGGTTTTGGGACACTAAAGGAACTCTCAGCACCAAGCTCAGAAAAGTCTATCTCAGGTGGAGCCATCATAGCAGATTCAACTTTAGTAGAATCTTCTTGTTCAGAAATATCACTTACTTTTGCTTGTGGGTCAACTATTGTACTTTCCTCTTGAGGAGTAGATTGTTCAGTAATAGGGGGAAAACTAGTATCCTGTGTTTTTGGACCTTCCATTTGAGCAATCTCTTTATCAGCAGGTTGCACTTCTTTCCGTCTTGAGACAATGCGTGGAGCTTCATCAGATTCAAATGGTTTTATTGAAAAATATGATTTATCCGAGATTGATGTGATAAACAAATAACCTCTTTTGTAAATCTCTTTCAATTTCTGTTCAACTTCATCTACTGCTATTCCAGTTACTTGCGTAACCATGTCTGGTGTTACAACTTGCATTTTCACTAAAACAAGTGCTACCATCTGTAATTCCGTTGGTAGATTTAAAACTTCAAAAGCATCTAATCCCTTTCTTTCACCTTTAGCATCGATTTTTCGTTGATCAAATGCTTTAACTAATTCAATCAGATTTTTATCAAACACTCTAAATTGTGAAACATCTTTACCATCATAAGATTCAGCAATTCCTGGTGTAAATATTGAGAAGAAAACATCCTCTAATTCAAATGTGAATACAGAAGGAATACTTGTTTCTTCGAGATCAGTACCAACAACAAATAAGACGTCGCTATTTGTATGATAGTAATATTTTGTCCCTTCAATAATTATGTCTTGAACTTTTTCAGTAAATTCGCTAATTGGACCACTCAACCAACCATAGAATTTTTCTAATCGTTCTCTTTCCTCTTGGTCAGTCATCTTTATGAAACGCATTCCAGCAACGGGAGTATCCTTAATTATTATCCATACGAATTGAATCATTAGTCTCTTACCTTCATTTATTAGCAATCCTAAGCGTTTTAGAATGTAATGAAGCGTTAATCCTTAGATTTAAGATTTTGTTAAATGATTTTTTCTAAATTAAGATTTGTCTACTAGGTTTTAAGTGTAGTGAAATAAGATTAAAATTTCTTCTATAGATTTTAATCTCTTTCGGGATAAAAAAATGGATTAATAACCCCAGTATTTATTGTCTTCACTTAAGCTTCTCTTCAAATTTATGAGATCCTCTAATGCTTCTCTCTCATCGACTGTTAAATCCTCATAAAATTTCTCTTTTATCCGCCTAACAACGCCTTCTGGTAAATTGACATATAGTTCCATACCTTCTGTGATTTGACGACCAACAGTTGGACCTCGAATTGAAACAGCAACTTGGGAGCCCTTTTTAGCCTCACGAATAGATTGACTACTTTCTTGTATTTGTTGAATAGTTCCACATTTCTTACCATCAGTTCCTCGAATCAAAGGAACACGGGGAACAATTCGTCCTGAAAGGACTTCTACACCAACTATTGCAGGTCTTTTTGCGCGAAAAGTCATGCCTGGAAGAATTTTTATTTTGGCTGGATAGGTCAAATCTTTCAAGCTCTCGGCTTTCAATTTCTGTTCAATTTCTATTTTCCAGTGCGCATATTCATCCAACAAAGTGTAAATGATATCACTTTGAAAGAACTCTATGTCATTTACTTCAAGTTCTTCTTGAGCATCAGGCAAAGCTGTAACATTAAAGCCAACTATTGCTGCTAATGAGGGAGCTTTTTCCTTTACGACAATTGCTTCTGAGACGTTATTCTTATTGATGTCACCAATGTCAGCTAATTTAATTGGAATTTTTCTATCGCGAAATTCTTTGACGAGGGCTTCGAGAGCTCCGAGGGTATCTGCTTTAATAATAATGCCTTCTGTATCAGTATCAATTCTAATGACTTTCAATTCTTCTTCGATAACTTTCTTAGCATTCGCAATTTCTTCGGCAGTATTAGCAACCATAACTTGTGCTCCTGCAACGGCTTCACTCAAACCGGAACCAGTTATTTTAACTCCCGCAGCAGCATGAACCATATCAATTGAATTAAATTTTTCACGTGGATCACGAATTTCGTCTAGTTCTTTAGGTTCAAGAAGAGCGCGTATTTTAGCATGATGAGCTTTATCTCTTCCACCAAAGACTATGGAATCAGTTTTCGAGAATGTTCCTTTGTGAACTATTACATTGATTGTTGTACCCATACCCATTTCTTCAGTAACTTCAAGAATTGTTCCTTCTCCAGGACCCTCACTATACACTAATTTTTTCAAAAGAAACTGTTCAGCTAAGCCAGAAAGAACAAGGAAAAGATCTTGAATGCCCTCATGAGTTTTAGCACTTGTAGGAACGATGCCAACATTCTCAGTATAATTTCTGATTCTATCATACCTATCGGAAGGATAACTCAATTTGGATAATTCACCCATTAACTCGTATAAATGCCTGTCAAGGGCTTTTTGGGTGTCGACAGTTTGTTTCTTAAAGGTTTTAGAAAAATTCTCTCCTTCATGTGATTTCCAGCCGGCAACTTTATCCGTCTTATTGGCTGCAACCAGGAAAGGTATTTTTCTTTGCTTAAGCAAACGCATCGATTCAAAAGTTTGAGGTTGGAAACCCGCTAGCACATCCACAACAACTATAGCAATATCTGCAACAGATGCACCTCTTGTACGTAAATTTAGAAATGCCGCATGACCGGGGGTGTCAACAATAAGGATACCCGGGATTCTGAGTTTAATTGATCCTTTTGCCAATAATTCTCCACAGATTTCATTGATAGTTTCAATAGGAAAATATGAAGCACCAATCTGTTGAGTAATTCCACCTGCTTCTCGTGCTTGAACAGCAGTACCTCGAACAGCATCTAAGATAGAGGTTTTCCCGTGATCAATATGTCCTAAGATAACACAAATAGGAGCTTTGAGTCTTTTGCTCTCATCAACTTCTACTGGTTCTTCTTTTTTAGGAGGTTTCTTGATAGGTTCTTTAGGAGGTTCTTTAGTAGACTTCTTAGTAGGTTTCTTGGTAGGTTCTTTAGTAGATTTCACAGCAGGTTTCTTAGTAGGTTTCTTGATAGGCTTCTTAGTAGACTTCTTGGCAGGTTCTTTAGTGGACTTCTTAGTGGTTTCTTTCGTAGATTTCTTGGCGGGTTTTTTAGTGGATTTCACAGTAGGTTTCTTGGCAGGTTCTTTAGTAGGTTTCTTTATTTTTTCTTCTGACATAGTGTTTTCCTCCGATTGGTTTAAGGCAAATTAAAGTTAGGCTTATTCATAAACCCAATCTTCATCAAGCATTGGATTCTTTACAAAATCTGACTCTTTAAAATAAATTGAATACTCTATTTTAGCATTTTCTGGTGAATCAGCAGCATGAACAATATTTCTGCCAATTTCCATAGCTAAATCACCTCGCATAGTGCCAACTTCTGCTTCCATGGGTTTTGTAGCACCTGCTAGTTTACGAACACGTTTCACAGCATCTTTGCCTTCGACAACCATCGCAACAACTGGTCCACTTGAGATGAATTTCACTAAACCATCAAAGAATGGTTTGTCTTTGTGGATTGCATAATGCTCATCAGCCATAGCTTTTGTCAATTGGAGCATTCTCATAGCTACAATCCGTAATCCTACTTTTTCTAATCTCGAAATAATTTCACCAATTAATCGTCTTTTAACAGCATCTGGTTTAACCATAACGAAGCTTCTTTCAATATCTGACATAAGATTCACCTATACTAACAAATGCGAAAGTTTCAGCTCAAAAAACTTTTGATGAAAAAGAAATTAAAAAAATACTATAAAAAACGATAAGAAAAGAATAAAATCAGAAATTAAACCCATTCACTGGTTTCTATTTTAGTTGGTAAATATTCTTCAGTGAAGAATTTGATACCACGCATCTGAGAGTTTTAATCTGTTGAAATAACTGGATTGTCTTTTTTACTAAGTTAAAAAAATTAATAAACATTATTGCCTATCATTATAAGAATATCAAAAACAATTTCAGTGATTGTTTAAAATTCCTTATTTTGCGAAATTTAAGGAGGGTAAGATTAATGGCAAAGCCGTTAAGGTATCAAGAAACCTCAGAAGAGATTATCCTTAATATGGACGAAGAGTTATTTAAAATGAAGAAAGATTATTGGCTACCATTTATAATTGGAGTGCTTACTTTCTGGACATGTGTAGGATGCATTGTTGCATTTTATAGTGTTTGGTTCTTAGCTAATGTTAGATATCGTCCTGCTGAAACAGAAATTTGGCTAAAGAAGAAATACGAGGAAGAAGCAAGGAAAAAAGGCAAACGTTTAGTAATTACCTATAATCCTGATGGACAACAGTTTTACCCACGACAATAATAAGAATTATTAATATGGATATCTTTTCTTCGATTTTTTTTTATGAAAAATAGAAGAATACTGGATATTATATTATTGCTAGACCCAATCGCCAGTTTCAATTTTTGTTGGAAGATATTCTTCAGTAAAGAATTTGATACCACGACTGGCTAAAGCTTGGATTTCGGCTTTTTGTTTAGTGTCAATCATAAGTTTTAGTTCTTTCACCCAATCAGGTCGAACTCTAACAAATCTCTCTTCTATCATCATTTTTGCTCTGGAAATATCCATCTTGCTCATTGGTAATCGACAATTCTGCGGAAGATTATACTTGTTAAGATCCGATGGACGCACTCCTAGCCACTTTATATTTGGAGTGGCTAATTCATAAGATTCATAGGATAATGCCTTACTACCTAAGCCGTAAACTCTCAAGATGTCTAAACCGTACGGATCCGAATCCATGACAGCAAACACTGGCAGCTGCAAATCACCACTCATTTTTCGCAAAAAGATTCTTGTAGCAACATTTGGTTGCCCACTACCAGTTAATATTATACATGGATATTTTTCATAGAATTTATCTTCTGCTAACCTTAGAAATGCTGCTTGTTTCTCCACTACTAGGATGAATTCTGCATCTGATTCTAGGTCAGTTATGTGGTCTTGCATTGGATTAACGTTTTTACCACTGGACCCTTGTTTTGTACAATCGATTAAATCCCCATTATCTAAATAGGAAACACGACCAACTACTAATCCTCTATCATTTGCTGTAACATGGATATTTTTCCGATAGGTTCCTAGCAAAACAGCACTATCTTCTATTAGTGGGTCGCTCCCTCTGTTTTGATCTTCAAATAATGCTACATCTGTGTAGAAGACTTCTCTCTTACTTCCATGTATATTTAATTCCAATAATTCATGGATAATCTGTAAAACTCGAAGTTGAGCAGTAAATTTCTTTACGGTGCCTATATCATCCCATTTTCTTTCAAGAAAGTTTTCTCCAAGAAGTAAAAGATCCATTTCCTCATCATATATTACATTACTCCCACTTCTAGAGGGTACTTTCAATAAAGGAGTGCCAGTGTTGATAGTGTCAACAAAGATTTTTCTAAAAATCTCTTCTATCCTTCGCATTCCTTCATCTCTACTTATTTCCCTTATTTCATGAATGCCGTCTGGCAAATCTTCTAACTCATATTTTTTCGTTTTTCTGAGTATTTCTCTTTCTTTTAGAATTTCTTTTATTTTTGCTTGTGGAACTTCGTTAGGGAATTTCTTTTTCTTGCTTGACATTTTTTCCACTTCAATTTTTTCATTTTTGTATTTTTCAATATAGATTATCCACTATTTTCAGGATGTTTTTCCTTCCAATTCTGCAGATGTTTTGAATGATCGTAATATATGTTTTCTAATCGCTTTTACAGTTTTTACTCCTAATCCTTTAACCGAAGATGTCTTGGCGATTCTTGCATTTTGGAATTGTTTAACTGTATAAATCCCCATAGCGTTTAATTGCTTCATTATTACAGGTGTTACGTGTGGCAACACTTCTACTGAAAGCATTTTACGAAGCTCAATGATGTCTTTTTCTTCTATTCCTCTAATTTTTGATAAACGCTTAATACTTTTCTTGAAAAGATCGCCTACTGTTTGGACACCAAGTGCTGCGAAACGTTCTTCTGTTGTTTTCCCTAAACCAGGTAGCTTGCTTATTCTTACAAAGGGTTTCAACAAACCTTTAGGTGGTCCTCTCACAACTTTCTCTTCATCAGATATTTCCTTTGGCTTCTTGGTTCCCAAGTATTCAGCAATTGTTGTATCCTTTGGTATTGTTGGTTTCTTAGCAACCGGTTTTTTAACTGGTGCTTTTGGTGGAGTTTTTACAGGTGGCTTTTTAGTTTTCTTTCTTTTTGGAACAACCGATGAACCAGGGGTCTTTAGCAGTTTTTCTTCAATATCTAACTTTAATTTAGTGATTGTTGGTGATCTTAACCCTCGAATAGCTGTTAAACTATCATCTTCTGCTTCATAGAATTGTTTAACAGTAAAAATTCCCAATAGGTTTAGATCTCTCTTTCCTTCAAAATTGATTCTAGGAAGAACTAAAACATCTGTGTTTCCCCTATTAGTAGAGATAGTTTTTGCGCCTAGTCCTTTAATCTTCAGTAATCGACTATTTGAAACCATGTAGAATTTTCCAACAGATTCGATGCCTTTTGCTTCTAATCGTTCTGCCATAGTTTTTCCTACGCCTTCAAGCTCAACTACAGAAGCATCTACTACAATGAAGTCATGCGGAGGAGCTGGCATCTTAATTTCTTTTGGTTTTGGTATTACTTCTTCAGCTTCTACTGTTTCATCAATACTTACTTCAGCGGTTTCTGCTCTTAATTCTTCAATATCCAAGTCAAGAGTGTCTCTTATGAGTTCAATTAAGGAGTTTATTCTTTCAGTGGTTAAACCATGTATCTTCACTAATTTTGATTCATCTGTTTCGAGGAAATCTAAAACACTATAGATTTTTTTCTTGTGTAGTTCTTCTGTTGTTTTAGCGGTAATATTTGGTAATACATTCACGTTGCATTTAGATTTCAAATTAATTATAACGCCAAATGGTAAATTGCTTTGAGTCAAATCGTTGTTATTCGCTAAGAAGAAATCTTTTACAAACCGTACACCGTGTGTACGAAGAGATTTTTGGGTTGCAGGACCAACGCCTGGAAGTACTGAAACATTATCTATGGAATTGTAAATTTGTAAACCACCTATAATGCCACGTTCTTTAGCGAATTGATCTAATGCTTTAGCACTAACGGATTCAACTAATTCATCTTTTGCTAATTCAGGTAACTCCAATATTGCTCGTAGAATTTGTTCGGCTTGGTCCGGTGCTTCTTCTGACAAACCAAGTGAGATTAATTCTTGTAATTGAATATCACCTATGAGAATCAAATCTTGTAAAGTTTGAATATCATAACGTTCGAGATTAACTCCTTCAATGGAGTCCATTGGTAATGCTTCAACAGGTATTGGATTCTTTGGTAAAAATAAGGAGCCCTCTCGTAGTCTTAAACAATTTGAGAATTGCGTTGAACTAAAGAGAAAGTCAAAATCCTCGTCATCCATTTTACCAATCATTTGACCAACAATAGAGGTTGTTACGGGGGCATATTTCTCAAAAATCTTCATTCGCTTGGCTGCTTGCTCTTGTTTCTTCAGAGCTCTTTGGAATCTCATTAATTTCCTGCCTGCTTTTTGCAGGCAAAGTCTTAGTTCTTTTCGGATTTCATCTACTTCAGCAATATATTCTTTACTCGTTTCAGGAAAAGGTATTTTTGTACTAACTAAAGATACTGCAAAAATTATTGGATCATTATTCAAATTCGTTTTGTAATTCGACCAATTGATGCTTTCAATTGTCTTCTTGATGAGATCATTTCCTTCCCCAAAAAGCAATGGAATTCTATTTGCGAATCTAACAAGTTTGTAAGGAGGACTATTACCTTCCCCGCCATAGCCAATTGCAACTTCCACTTGAAAAGCATGACCACTATAACTGGAAGGAGGTCTGGTTTCAGAGCACGTAAATTCTGTATTGTAGACATCTTGTAATCCCGCCTCCAAGTTTTCATGTCCTAAAGGTGACAAGCATTTTCCATCTGGTGGGAAAAATTTAACTTTGGTGAATCCTTCATGTATGAGTCTTCGTAACTCCATTTCATCTAATCTTTTGGGATTTTTTGTTGGGTTTATTTTTGAAACCCTCAAAACTTCTGCTGCAGTTTTATCGCCGATTCTTTGGAAATGGGTTTTCAGAAAAATCTTCATTGTTTTAGAAGTTGTTCTTGAAATTTCACTCTTTAGTTGATTAATATCAGTGCCTATTGGATGCAAAGGAACCTCTATTGGAGGTGTTGGAACTACATCTATGGTTCTTGTATGGATTATCGGTTCATCGTTATCAGGAGTAATAATAGAAAACGAGGCATAAGGAGTAATAACTGCCATTTCCTCAAAATATTCAAAAATATATCGCTTCGCTCTACTCCATGTTCCAGCAAAACAACAAGAGACTTCAGTGCCATGTCCTTTTAGCATATTTTTAGATTGGCCAGTATATTTTTTCACATCTACAATTTCTGGGGCATTTTTTACTATATCAATAAATAATTTGTAATGACTTGTTATTTCAGCTGATTTCTTTTTTGAAATAGCTACTCGAGATTTGATCTCAAAAGGAACTCTAATAGTAGATTGAGAGTAGATCAAAACCATTTTCGCTCCAAGACCAAAGCGACCCCTTGACTGCCTTTCCCCATAATTTGAACCTGTTAGGACACGCCCAAATAATATAGGTATATCAGTATGTCGAATGCCTATTCCATTATCACGAACAGATAATCTGATGAATTCGAATGTTGCATCCTCATCAATTTGATAATCCTTTATACCCATTAGTTCGCCAATTTCTTCTACTGGCATTAATTCAATTTTTATTTGAATGTCTGGGAGGATGGCCCCTTTCTCAGCTGCATCTAAGGCATTTTCTACAAGCTCTCTCACACTGGTATATGTTGATCTAGTAGGGTTATCAAAACCAGCTATTGCTTTGTTTGCTTCAAAGAATTCAGCAGCGGAACGCTCTATTATTTTTTCACGCGCAATCATTGCAATTACCTACTGGTCACACCTTAGTGTATAATAACAGGACTAATATATTCTATGTCCTCTTCAATTTTCTCCGAAACCTATTCACCAGGCTTTTGTTCTTAGGAAATATTTTTTCTGTTAGTTTAAGTTCTATTCCTTTCTTTATCATTCATTTCCTAATGGTTTCTTTAATACTTTTACTTTCTAGCAAATTAGAACATACATGCTTTTTTAATTTACGGTGTAAGACCTCACGGTTTTAGGATATCTGGTGTTCTTGGAAACATTATCGCTTGTTTGATGTTGTTCAAACCACATAGCCACCAAACTAATCGTTCTAAACCTAAACCATAGCCAGCATGAGGAGGTATACCATATTTGAACAGATTCAAGTACCACTCATAACTATTAAGATTGAAACCTTGATTCTTGATCACTTCAACCATTTTATCATATTCATGTACCCGTTGCCCCCCAGTACAAAGTTCTGCGAAACCATCAGGAGCAACTAGATCAAAACTATTGGAGATTGCCGGGTTCTCATCATTTACACGATAATAAATCCCTCTAGTATGAGCAGGCCATTCTGTGATAAAGAATGGGGTTTTAAAATGACGAGACAAAGCAGCTTCCTCTGGAGAAGTGAAATCATCTTCAAAATTCACTTTCTCTTCAAGTTCAAACCCTGTACATAATTCTTTTGCTTCTTGAAAGGGTATTCTTGGGAACCCACTTTTGAGTTTCTTTGGTTTCACCCCTAATTCAGCCAAAGGTTCTTTTGCAGTTTTTATGGTTGTATTTACGACATAAACCATCATGTCATCTAATACTTGCATAATGCTAATATGATCCTGAAAAGCTGCTTCTACTTCTATTTGCCAGAATTCTGCAACATGTTTTCGAGTTCGGGATTTTTCCATACGAAAAGAGGGAATTATTCCGAAAACTTTCTCATGCGCTGTAATAGCTGCTTGCTTGTAAAATTGACCGCTTTGAGCTAAAAATGCATCTTTTTCGAAGAATTTTATTGGAAATAACGTGGCTCCGCCCTCAGTTGCAGTAGCGACCATTAAGGGTGAGAACAACTCAACATAGTCTCTTTTGAGAAAGAATTCACGAGTTGCTTGAGCAACATAAGTTTTAACTTCAAATGGCAACTTATTCTTCGGCATTCGAATAGTCATTTCTCGAAAAGCAAAAACTGTCCCATCATCCATTGGAGTTCTGCCCGTAATATCAACAGGAACTGGTCCTTGGACTTTATTCAATACTAAAACTTCTTCCGGCAGAATTTCTATTCCACCAGGTGCTTGTTCGTTTTTCTTTACTTTGCCGGTAATCCAAACAATGGTTTCATTCTTTAATCCAATGAGAACATCCCAAAGCTCTTCAGGAACCTTGGTTTTAATTCCTGTTACTTGTATTTTTCCGCTTGAATCCCTAACAGTAAGAAAGCAAATTTTACCTTTATGAACTAGATGTTCAGCCCATCCACCTAAAGATACTTGTAATCCGTCATCTAGTTTTTTGATTTTCTTAATAGCGATTTTCTTTGAATAATCTACCATGTGAATTCAACTCAAGTAAGCATATCTCTTTTAGTCGTGAGTTGTTGCTTATGCTTAAAAGGTTTTTTTTGTTTATTCATATTGCTAATTGGGTCTATTGCAATAAAACTAGGTAATATAAAAAAATCTCAAAATTATTTTCTCAAATAAGCTGAATTATACATAGCTAGCAATTTGAGTTGGATTTAAGCATTTAGGCTAGAATTAGCTCTTTATTTTTCTAATTGCATCAGCAGCCCAGGATCTTACTCTTATATCTTCATCTTCCAAAGCTATTTTTGTTAATTCAGTAACAGCGTCTTCATCACCAATACTACCTAAAGCAACTGCAGCTTCTAAACGAACGCCAACGATTCGATCAGATTTAAGAGTTTCAATTAATGTTCCCACTGCTTCTTCGGCTTCATCACCCAAATCTCCTAATGCAGCAGCAGCTGAGGAACGAACTAAGGAATCCCTATCCTCTTTGAGGATTTTTGCTAATTCTTCAACAGCTTCTTTAGCTTTTATTTCGCCTAATCTTGTAGCAGCTCTTGAGCGAACCCAACCGTCTCTATCCTTTAGATTTCTAATAAGTTGCTCAAGCTGTTTTTCGTCGTAGCTCATACAATAACCTTCGACTAATCATATAGTAAACAAATAGCTTACTAGAAGAAAAGTGTTATTGAATCATTTTAAAGAGTTTCGACAAAAATAATGTTTTTTCAAGTGAGAAACTTGTTTGTTTGAAAAATTATCGAAATTTTAATGAAGAGCGAGTAGTGATTTGTCAATCATGAAGGTTTTCTCTGTTATTGGGTTCACAAATTCAGGCAAAACAAGTACTTTAATTGAGATAATAAAAGAGCTTGTTAAACGAGGTAAAACTGTCAATACTGTAAAAGCAATCCATATAGATGGTTTTAGTGTTGAAACAGAAGGCAAGGATTCTTGGTTACATCGAGAAGCAGGTGCAACCCGTACTGCATTAAGATCAAATTTTGAAACGACAATAATGTACCAGAAAGCTATGAGTGCTAAAGAATTAATGCCTTTCTTTGATGCGGACTACTTGATCTTAGAAGGTTTTTCTTCTGAGAAAAGAGTACCCAAAGTTTTATGTTCAAAGAATCTTGATGACTTGAAGAAATTGTTAGATGATTCTGTATTTGTTGTATCAGGAGTAATTAGCAATGAAATTAATGCCTATCAAGGAATAAGGGTTATTAATAGTCAGGATTCCATATCAGAACTTGTGGATTTAGTTGAAAGAAACGTAATAAACAGCTCAAGTGTTTAGAATTCAAGGTTTTGCTTGAAATAATCTATCAAATCTTTTCTCCGATAGATTTCTCTTGGGAGACCGATATTTCTTAGTTTATATAACATCTCCAAGTAGTTTGTAGGCATTAGTCCTATTTTGCTTAAACATGTTTCATCCATTAGAAAATCATTAATGGGTAAATCATAGGTAATTTGTCCTTTATCAAAAGCGATTACTCTAGAACAATTCTCTAAAATTGAATCTATGTTATGAGTTATCAAAATTATGAGTTTTCCTTCTTCACTCAGGATTCGAATGTATTTTACTAGATTTTCTCTTTGCTTAAAATCAATTCCTGAAAAGGGTTCATCTAAAATAATTGCTTGCGGTTTTTGGATTAAAACAGTAGCTAGAGCCAGTTTCTGTTTTTCACCACGACTTAAATTTCTTGGATGAGTGTTTCGATACTGCTCAAGATCAAAGAAACTGAGCATTTCATTTATTCGTAAATCTTGTTCTTTTTTTCCAATGTTTAATCTAAAAAGGCTCAAGGCTAATTCTTTTTCCACAGTATTTGTAAAGAGCATTTGATTTGGGTTCTGGAAAACAAATCCTATTTTTGTGGCAATATCAGCAATTGATTTATCATTAGTTGATTCCCCAGAAATGTTTATGCGACCTTTTTGTGGCTTTAACATTCCATTTATTAATTTAACAAATGTTGTTTTTCCAGATCCATTCTGACCAATTATCGCTACTTGTTCACCTAAATTAAAAGATAATGAAATGTTACTGAACAATAATGAATCATTAGTGTACCCAAAAGACAAATCAGAGACATCAATATAGCTCATGATAACCACTCCGCTAATATCTTTGTAGCTTCTTCCGAGGAAGTTGGAATTCTGTTTACTGGTAAATTACTCTCCTTTAATTCATAGAAAAGTGAGGTTATGACTGCTGGAATTAATCCATTCTCTCTCAGTAATTTTACATCAGTTAAAATATTATCAGGAGTACTTTCAGCAATGATTTTTCCATCATTAATTAATAGAATTCTTGTAGCAAGTTGAGCAACAAAATCTAAATCATGGTCAATTATAACTATGGTTTTTTGTTCCTTTTGATTTAGTTCCTTGAGTGTTTTCATTAAATTTATTTTACTTGTCGTATCCACCATACTTGAGCTTTCATCTAAAACTAATATTTCTGGTTCCATTGTCAGGATTGATGCTAAGATAACCTTTTGCTTTTCACCCTCACTCAAATTAGCAGTTTGTCGATAACGTAAATGCGAAATGTTGAGTTTCTTAAGTACGGCATTCAGTTTGTCATCCATTTCTTCTATAGATAGTCCTAGATTTTCCATTCCAAAAGTAATTTCAGATTCTACATGAGGAGAGGCTATTTGAAAACTAGGTTCTTGTAATATGTAACCTACCTTTTCGCTCATTTCTTCTACTGATACATCAGCTGTATTTTTGCCATCTATAATTACTGATCCTGAGAAAATACCTTTGATTGTGTGGGGAACTAATCCATTGAAAAGATAGCAAATTGTGCTTTTACCACTTCCAGTTGGTCCAATAATTCCTACTATTTCTCCTTTAGAGATATTGAGAGAAAAATCTTGCAGTATTGATTTTTCGGAATTCAAGTATCGAAAATTTACCTTCTCTATCTCAATCATTTAGAATCATTTGATATCCATTTAACAATATTTAAAAAATTTTGGAGAGGACGGATGCCAATTATGCGTCCTTATCCTTCATTTGAACACAAATTTTTTCTGCTAAAACAGTATAGGCTTTCGCTGCCTTGATGACTTGATCTACTGGGACATGTTCTCTTGGTGTGTGAGAAAATTTCTCGTCACCAGGTCCGAAACCAACTACCGGTAGCTTGATATCAAAAATTTCAGAAATATTTACTCCACTATTCCATTGACTGATTTTTGCAGTTTTTCCAAATGCAATATTTCTGGATTCTTGTATAACGGAGATTATTTCCTCTTTTGGATTTACGTTATGAGGATTGAAAAATCATCTCAATTTTATTTCAACATCTTCTTCTTTGAAGTTATTTTTGTATAAGATTTCCAATAATTCATTTCTAATTGTTTCAGGTTCATCTTTTTTGAAGAATTGTCGAACTAACAAAGCTTGACAGAGATTTGGTATGGAATGTGATTCTCCTACTGTATTTGATGTTATTGAGCTAATTATCATATTTGCTTTACCAAACCGTTTATCCTCGGGCAATACAACATTTTCCTTGAGACAATTAATCATTTTATTCATCTTTAAGATAGCATTCTCTCCTTCTTTTGGATTACCAATATTGGACATTTTCCCTTTAGAAAGAATTTCATAGGTAGCTTGCCCTAGATGAGCAGTGTTTATTTCCATGTTTGTAGGAGTACAAGAAACAACAAAATTCGGCGTAAGTTCAAACTTTTTAATTAGTTGTTTTAAACCAACTGATTTGCCGGTCTTAGTTTTTGCTAAACCAATTATAACAAAATCTCCTTTTAGTCTTGCTCGTGCTCTTTTCAATGCACTTCCAGCACTTAACATCGCAGCTAAAGCTGCTTTTGTATCACACGAACCTCGACCAGTAATCACTTTACCTCTAGTTCCTAATTTGGTTCCATCAATTTCTTGTGGGTTAAAAGGATTCTCCATTGCTCCTTCTGGAACAGTATCGAGATGCCCAGCAAGAATAAGCGATTTGCCCTTACCTAAGCCTGGCATTATACCAACGATATTATTGTGTTCATCATATTGTACGAGATTGAAACCAGCTTTTTTCATTTCAATAGCCATAAGTGTAGCAAGTTTCTTCTCATTCCCACTTTGACTTTGGGTTTTAATCAATCGCTTAGTTAAATCTAAAACATTTTGTTCATCAACATACTCCAAGGATTTGGACATGACCATTTTCTCCGGTTATCGTTATTACTTGAACAATCCACTCTGATATACTAATAATATAACTTCCAATATTATTATCCATTACTATGAAAAAAACTTTTTCAACGTTAGAATCAATTTTCTTCAAAAGATAGGGTTATTCGTTCTTTCCCTTTACCCATACTTCTTCTTTTCACTACTTTAATATTCCCAATCTCAGAAGTGTTTTTGACGTGAGTTCCTGTACACGAAGCGTGATCGTAATCATCCACAGAAATTACTCGAAAAGTTTTCACGGATTTGGGAACCATTTGAATGTAATCAGTTTGGTATCCTTTCTCTTCCAAGTATTTTATTGCTTCATCCCGAGGCATGAATGTGATTGTAATTGGTAGATTTTTTGCAATAATTTCATTTATACCGTTTTCTATTTTCTTTAAATCCTCTCCTGTTAAGGATTCTATTAGATTAAAATCAGCACGACCATTTCTTGTGGAGATATTGTTTCCAACACATTCTGTATTATAGTGTTCTTTCATGAATGTACTTAGGACATGAATTGCTGTATGGTATCTCATATGAATTAAGCGTCGTTCCCAGTCAATGTTACAGTTAACTATTTCACCCTTGTCTGGCAATTTATCAAAGTCTTCTAAGTAATGTTTTACTTCTCCTGAGTCTCGTTTTACCTTTGAAATCGATATTGTGTTTTTATCAAATAACAATGTTCCAATATCACACTCTTGTCCTCCGCCTTCAGGATAAAAAGCTGTTTGATCCAATACTACGTAATTCTCACCAACAGCAATAACCTTGGCTTCAAAAGATTTAATGTAATTATCTTCCATATAGAGCATTTTTGTTTGTGCCAATTTTCGACCTCAATTGATATTATTTTTAATTCATCTCAATATTACTTTTCGTATTTAAACTCTAAAGCAATTTCTTGTGTCTTTACTTGCAAAGTGAGTGGGTTTTAGAAATTCACGAATATCAGTTTTATATTCTTTCAAACATCTCTATGAATTCCCATTCAGTTACTTCAACGGTATTTGGGTTTCTTACGTTTTTAACATAAGCTTCCCATTCCTTTTTCTTAGTTTTATTATAAATTTCAATAAACTGTGTACCTAGAAAATCACAGAGATATTTGTCAGCATTTAATGCTGCTACTGCATCTTTTAGATTTCTTGGTACTTCAATTATACCCATTTCCTTTCTCTTTTCTTCAGTTAATTGGTCAACGTTTAGAGTTGTTCCTTCTATTGGTTCAATCTTATTCTTTACACCATCAAGTCCGGAAACAAGTAATAATGCTAAAAGGAGGTAGATGTTGCTTGCGGAATCAGCTCCTCGATATTCTATTCTTGCTGATTTCTCATAACCTGGTATTCGTATTAATGCAGTTCTATTTGCTATGCCCCAAGAGATGTATACAGGAGCTTCGTGATTTGGTACGAGTCGTTTATATGAATTAACAAGAGGATTAAATATTGCAGTTAACCCAGGAGCATGCTTGATAAGACCACCTACAAAATATCGCAATGTTTCAGATGGAATACCACCCTCAGCATTGAAAAGATTTTTCCCATCTTTATACAACATATGATGAACGTGTAAACCGTTCCCCGCTTCTGTTGTATATGGTTTGGGGATGAAACTGGCAACTAATCCAGCATTCCATGAAACCATTCTAATTATTTGATTAACAGTTTGAACCATATCTGCTGCAAGTAAAACCTCTCCCATCGCAAATTCGATTTCCATTTGTGCTGGGCCCACTTCGTGATGAAGCATTTTAGGATAGATGTCAAAATCCATCATGAAATCTGTCATTGCTCTACGAAGCTCGATTTCCGCATCAAATGGTGGAGCACACATGTAACCACCAATATCTGCTGGTTCTCCATCAGGGCTCATAACATAAAACTCGATTTCTGGTCTAACTACGAAATCGTAACCAAAATCTATTTTTGCTAGATTTATTGCTCTTTTTAAAATACTTCTTGGGTCACTTTGCAATGGTTGACCATGGATATCATTAATATCACAAATAACTCGAGCAATTCTCGGATCCCAAGGAAGAACATGTAAAGTAGTAAGGTCAGGAGCAATACGCATATCACTTTGCTGAGTTGCAAGGAAACCTACAGATGAGCCATCAATTCCCAAACCTTCCTTCAAATACTTTTCAGCATATTTCTTCGGTACTTCTACCGCTTTTAATTCACCAACTATATTTGTAAATTGAAACTGAACATAATCAATTTCTGAAATAACCTTAGCCATATCCTGTTTCAAGTTTAATTCTACTCCATTTAAAATCGATTTTTATCTCGGAATCAAAGAACAGAAGTTTCTATAAATTAAAGATTTTCACTATGTCACTATTTTTCCTATAATATTCATGATTAGAACTTGTATATGTGAAGATAAATGGAATAATTCGAGCAATAATCTTGAACTAGGGGTATGATTTCCTAGAGAATAAATAACGTTTATTTATTTTGAAAATCATTTACTCTTTATTGGCATATATAATTAGTAGTAATTATTTCATCTTTATAGAAAAATAGGCAGGGATCTGTTTGGTTAAAAAGAAATTATCTAAAACTTTTGTTGTCTTAATCTTGTTATTTACTGCGTTTAGCTTACAAATGGTTAGTGAGAAACCGCTCCTTTCAGCTACGACTGAGAGTAATGACTATTACAATGATTTATTAGCAGAAGCAAAGAATGAAAATCTCAAATTAAAACTAGAATTTATTGGTTTTAATCCAGACTTAGTTAATGAGGTGGGAATTGAGAGTGAATTATATAATCATTTCAAACATTCCACTTCAATACCACAAGCTGATCTTAACTTTAATTTTGAGTTCAATTTCGCAAATGAATCAATTAGAGAAGATTTAGAAGATCATTTGATATTATATGGGGTCAATGCATCAGGAGTGGGATATGAATTAAATGTCACTTTACTCAATGAGGATCTTGCTTCTGGAAATCGTTCTGATATCTTTATGCCAAGGGATGGTTTATCCATAGATGCAGATTTAGTGAATGAATACTTTTATCAGAATCTCTATCAAGAACCAGCTGCAGATGAGCCAGGTTACACTTTATACTTAATGAATTACTCGAACTTTGATTCGCCGGATCACAAAAATGAACACTGGTATGATACCTATGGTGAGAGTATTGATGCTAATGAAACTGTCACTTGGTGGTATTCCGGATATCGAAATCTCCCTAAAAGAGCTGCCATGGGTTGGGGTGGAAAATATCGGTTTGCTTATATCGATCTTTCTTCTCGTTCTTGGTATCTCGATTATGTAATAAATGCATGGGGTGCCTTCAATCTTGGTTATCCATCTTATTATGATTATCCGGACTTAGATAATCTAACACAAACCCATGATGTAACGACACCAACCGGAAATGCAATATTAACAGAATATTTAGCGGATTGGATTAATTCTTACATTGGAAATGTATTTTCTGGACCTTGTTATGATCCTCCTTTAGGG
>DAOVPS010000029.1:0-21135 GCA_030629105.1 Candidatus Heimdallarchaeota archaeon | reverse complement strand
GGGAAAGCCATTGCCGAAGGCCAGGGCGCTGGTCGAAAGGCTGGTTGAGAAGAAGCAGAGCCTCGACGGCAAGTACTACACCAGCGCATCCAGTCAGATACTGCAACTGCTCAAATCAGCGGAGAACAATGCGGAATTCAAGGGTTTGGATGTCGAAAGAATGAAGATTATTCACGCTGCTTCCTACAAAGGAATGATCATAAAGCGTTTTATTCCTAGAGCCCAAGGATCATCATCCCCACGGTTCAACTATCTCTCACATGTTGAAATAGCTATTGAAGAGGTCTAGATCATGTCTGCAACTAACCATTTCATAAAAAAAGGAGTTCGTCAAGCAAGGATTGATGAATTCTTAGCAAAGGAACTCGCACGAGCTGGATACGGTGGTGTTGATATAGCAAAAACACCTCTCGGTGAAAGACTTACCATATATGCTTCGAGACCAGGGATAGTTATAGGTCGAAGAGGAAAAAACATCAGAAGTATTACTGATGAATTAGTAAATAATTATGGGTTTGAGAATCCCCAAATTGAAGTAAAAGAAGTTATTAATCCCGATACAAACGCTCAAGTAATGGCATTCTCACTTGTTTCTGCCATTGAACGAGGTGTTCATCGTAGACGTGCAGCCTATTCCGCTCTCCGCAGAATTGTAAACGCAGGAGCAAAAGGCTGTGAAATAATCATAGCTGGTAAATTAACCAGTAAACGTTCTCGTCATGAAGCTTATAGAATGGGTCTTTTAGCTAAGAGCGGTGAAATTGGTTCTGTACTTGTCAAGAGAGCTAATGCCACAGCCGTTATGAAACTTGGAACTATTGGCGTTACTGTAAGTATTATGAGAGGTGATATTCCTTTACCAGATGAAATCAGCATTCTTTCTGTTCGCTTAGATGAAGAAACACATGAATTTGTTCCTGATGGTGAGGAAATCAAACCTGATAAACCAGTAACCGAGAAAGAAGAAGTTCCTAAGAAGGAAGAAAAGCCTGCTAAGAAAGAGGAGAAACCTAAAGCGAAAGAAAAAGTCCCAGCTACCAAAAAGAAGACAGATCTTGATATCAAAGTTGAAGAGCTGTCTGATCTCATCGAAAAAACTCCCGGTGAAGAAAAGAAAGGAAAGAAACCTGCTGCAAAGAAACCAACTCCTACTAAAAAGGAACCTGCAGCGAAAGCAAAGACAACCAAACCAAAAACCACTGTAAAGAAACCAACCAAGAAAGAAGTAGAAAAAGCAAAACCAAAAGCTAAATCTACTAAGAAGGAAACCAAACCTAAAACTACTGCAAAGAAAACTACCTCAGATAAGAAATCAAAAACAACCACTAAGAAAACTACCACAAAGAAAACAGACACTAAGAAAGACACAAAGTCCTCCAAATCTAATAAAGATGAGAAGAAGAAAAAGAAAAAATAGGAGCAGCTTGACAAATGGCAATTCTAAAAATGCGAGAAATCCGGTATATGACCGCGATTCAAAGAGTAAATCAATTGAAGAAACTTCAGAAAGATCTTGCTCATTTAAGAGCTGGAATCTCAACTGGTGGTTCCTTAGAGAAACCAAGTCGAGTAAAGGAAGTCAAAAAAACAATTGCTAGAATATTAACTGTAATGAAAGAGAATGGTGAGCTTGAACCCTATAACACCTGAAAATATTCATAGACACGAGCTGATAGGTTTGAAAATTGAGATCATACAATCCACAGACAAACAAATGATGGGTATGAATGGTCTTGTTGTTGATGAAACAAAAAATCTGTTAACAATTGATTCATCAAAAACTGATTCAAATCGTGTAAGAATTCCAAAGAAAGATTGTGTCTTCCGATTCAGTCTTCCTTCTGGAGAACAGGTGGATGTAGATGGCCGCTTACTAAAATTAAAACCAGAAAATCGACTCAAAAATGTTATGCGTAAAAGGTGGTAAAAAATAATGTCCAGATATATTGGTATTGATGTTCCTGACCCAGAAACTGAGTGTGATGACAATAATTGCCCATTTCATGGCACACTTCGGGTTCGAGGAAGGATAATCAATGGAACCGTTACTAGTCACAAAATGCAAAAATCAGTTGTAGTTCGGAAAGATTTTCTCTCCTACGTGAAGAAATACAAACGATATGAACGCCGACATACAACAATTAGTTCACACAATCCTCCATGCATTGATGCAAGAGAAGGTGATAGTGTTACTATCATCGAATGTAGACCATTAGGGAAAACTATCTCCTATGTTGTCATTGCAAAGGAATCACCTAAGGAGGAAATGCAAGAATAGATTGATTGCAAGGAGACTTTAATATGACAAGAAGAAAAGTGACCGGAATCTCATTACCAAGACTCAGCAAAGGTGTTAGTGTAGGTACACGTTTAGTATGTGCAGATAATACCGGTGCAAAAGTCATACAGATAATTGCTGTAAAAGGTTTCAAAGGTCGTCTAAATCGTTATCCTACTGCTTCAGTGGGTGACATGGTTATTGTTTCCGTTAAGAAAGGAACACCACAGATGAGACGACAAGTTCTCCCAGCAATAGTGATTCGTCAGAGGAAAATGTACCGACGACCAAATGGTCTTTGGGTACAGTTTGAAGATAATGCTGTTGTCATTGCCAGTCCTGAAGGCAGTCCACGAGGAAGCGAAATTCGTGGTCCAGTAGCAAAAGAAGCTGCGGAAAGATGGCCTAGAGTGGCCCACACAGCTAGTACAATCGTCTAAGGATTAGCAGTACCAGTGGAGATGAAAAATAATGAAGAAGAATCGTGCAATTACTAAACAACCTTCAAAGAAAAGAAAGCAGCTCTATACTGCTCCATTACATACAAAACGAAAGAAGCTAACAGCCCCCCTCTCTGAAGTCTTGGCTGAAAAAGAAGGGGTTAAGCAACTTGTTATTCGTAAAGGAGATACTGTTAGAATCCGAAAAGGATCCTTTAGAGGAATTGAAGGTGAAGTCTCAAATGTTGATTATAAATATATGAGACTAACCATTGAAGGAGTTACTTTTGAAAAATCAGATGGCTCCTCTCAGCATTTTCCAGTTCAAGCTTGCAATTGCGAGATTATTAACTTGAAAAACATGAAGGACAAAGGAAGAAAAGCTGTCGTAGATCGAAGACTTCCTCTAACAGAGGAAGAAGCTGAGGTAGAAAACTAAAAGGAATGTGAAAAAATATGACAAAAACTGGTGGTTCAAAACATCAAAAGAGAATTGCTGCTCCCAGAAACTGGGTCATACAACGCAAGAAGCATAAATTTGCCTATAGAGCAGACCCTGGGCCTCATAAAAAAGAGAACTGCATTCCATTAGGAATCCTTCTAAGAGATGTCCTAAAAATAGTTAATACTGCAAGAGAACTCAAAATTATTCTTAACAAGAAGCTTGTGAAAATTGACGGAAGAATTGTACTTAATGTTAATTTTCCTGTTGGATTGATGGATGTAGTTGAGATAGCAGATATAAACAAAAGTTATCGGATCCTCCCCCATGAACTCCATGTATTAATGCCTTTTGAAATGAAGAAAACTTCTCAACTCTCAAAAGCTTGTCAAATCATGGGCAAAACCACAATAAAAGATGGAATTATGCAATTGAATCTTCATGACGGAAGAAATATTCGTTTACCAAAAGAAGAAGGCATCGATAACAAATACAACACAAAAGACACGATAATAATTAATCTTCCTTCACAAAAAATCGTTAATCATTTTCCATTTAAGGAAGGCATGTTTGCGATTATTACTGCAGGAAAAAATGTAGCAAAAAATGGTTCCATAAAGAAATTCCAATGGCGTTTTGGCCCTAGAGCTTCCACAGTAACTCTAGCAGCACATGATGGAACAGAAGTACAAACTACTCCCGAATATATCTTTGTCCTCGGTGAAAAATCACCTTGGTGGACTACAAAAGGAGACTCCTAATAATTGACCAATACAAAAGAAGATTATTTGAATGATTGGGAACAGCACAAAATGCGTAAACCAAAAGTTGCTTCTTTAATCATACATTGTTGTGTAGGAGAATCGGGGGAAGCACTTGAACGTGTTAAGAAAATCATAGAATCCATAGGTGAAATGAAAACCGTTGAAACAAAGGCTAGAAGAACCTTTAGAGAATTTGGAATAAGACAACACGAACCTATTGGAGCTAAAGTAACAATTCGCGATCATGATAAAATTATGAAACTAATTCCAAGATTGTTTGATATGCGAGATTTCAAAATTTCCAAGAGAGCTTTCGATAAAGAAGGGAATTTTGGATTTGGTATCAAAGAACACATCGATATATTAGAAACAAAATATGACCCAAATCTTGGAGTAACAGGACTGGATATCTTCTTTTCTTTAGAACGTCCAGGTTTTCGGGTGAAACGAAGATTCAGATCCCCGAGAAAGATACCTGAGAAGCACAGGATATCTAGAGATGAAGCGATTGTTTTCGCTGAAACCGAATTAGGTATTACCGTAGAATAGGTGAAGAAATATGGCAAAAGGATCAGATACAAAACCAAAAGTTCTCAAATATGGTAAGGGCTCTCGTCAATGCACTCGTTGTGGTGCACATGAAGGACTTATTCGAAGACATGGGTTGAATCTTTGTCGACGCTGCTTTAGAGAAGTAGCTACTACAGTCGGTTTCAAAAGATATGGAGGCCACGGAGGATAAAATCCTCTTTGGTAAAGGAAGAAGGTGACAAAATATGCCTTTATTAGACACACTAGCAAACGCAATGACTAATATTCAAAACGCAGAAGTTTTAGGAAAACGTGAAGTTTACTTGAAACCAGCATCAAAGCTAATTTCATCTGTAATTAAAGTGATGATATCTAAAGGTTACATCGGTGAATTCGAATTCATTGATGATGATCGAGCTGGTATTTTCAAAGTGCAATTGCTAGGTAGGATTAACAAATGTGCGGTAATAAAACCACGCTTTCCAGTTAAGCATAAAGAATTCGAGTCTTGGGAAGAAAAATTCCTTCCTGCACGAGATCTTGGAATTCTCATTGTCTCCACACCAAAAGGTGTGATGAGTCATGAAGATGCGAAAGCATTGGGCATAGGAGGAAGACTCCTAGCGTTTGTCTACTAAATAATGGTGGGAAAAAATAAATGCCAAAAGCTGTCTTAGCAGAAAAAACTGTAGAAGCTCCTGAAGGAGTTACCTTAGAACTCAAGAACATGAAGGTAGCTGTTAAAGGACCTAAGGGTCTCTTGGAACGAGACTTCACAGGCGAACCAATTAAAATGGTAGTCCTTAAAGGCGACTTGAAATTGTCTGTAACTTTTCCAAGAAAAAGAGAATTAGCAATGTTAGGTACAATTGCTGCCCATGTGAGAAATATGATCACAGGAGTAACCAAAGGGTACACCTACAAATTAACTATTGTATATTCTCACTTTCCTATCACAGTAGATATTAAACCACAAGAAGTCATTATCAAAAATCTTTACGGGCAACGCGATCCCCGAAAAGCTAGGATTTTAGGTGATGATGTAAAGGTGAAAGTTGACGGTGATGAAGTTATCATCACTGGCATAAATAAAGAAAATGTCGGCCAAACATCAGCTAATATCCAAGAAGTCTGTAAACTTCGTGGGAAATTCCACAAAGATCCTCGAAGATTTATGGATGGGATTTGGTTATCAGCTCAATATGTAGGCATTGATTAGGAGTTGTTGTATGATGACTGTTGACAAAAGATTATTACGAGTAAGAGAAAAGATTCGTAAATCTCGACCAAAATTCAGAAGACAAGAAAGTTGGAGATACAAACGATTAAAAAGATCCGGCTGGCGCAAGCCTAACGGTATCGATAATTCCATGAGACATCATAAACGTGGTATTCCAACAATTGTCAGAGTTGGTTTTAGGGGACCTAAAGCTACTCGTGGTCTAACAAGAACAGGTAAAGTTGAAGTTTTGATTCACAACACCTATGATTTGGAAAAAATCGAGAAAGAAACTCAAGTTGCCAGGATTGCATCTACTGTCGGCACCAGAAAAAAGGTAGCAATTACAAACAAAGCCGATGAGCTAGAGATTAAAATCATTAATCGTCCAGAAGAAGCATTAACATTTGCCACAATTTCAGAAATTTCTGAAGAATTACTCCTTGAAGAGGAAGACAAAAAAGAACCAAAGGACAAGGCTCCTCGTAAGAAGAAGCCTTCTAAAAGTTCCCTAACTCAAAAGGAGATTGATGAATTGGATAGAATAGAAGCAGAACTTGCTGGAAAACCAACTCCTCGAAAGAAAACTACCACTCCTAAAAAACCAACTACCAAAAAGAAATCACCCACAAAGAAACCTACCACTAAAAAACCTCCTACTAAAGCAACAACAAAGAAAGCATCAAGTTCTAAAACTTCAGGAACAAAATCCACTTCTAGTAAAAAATCAACCAAAACAAAAAAGGCTACCACTAAGAAATCAAAGTGAGGTATGATGAAAGATGACTGATTTGAAAACACAAAGAAGCATTGCAGCCGACATTCTAGGCATAGGAGTCAATAGAGTTTATATTGATCCTGATGCTGCAGATGAAGTTCAAATGGCCCTTACTAGAAGAGATATTCGTGCCTTAATTCATAGTGGTGCTATTAAAGCTAGAAAAATACAAGGCATCAGTCGAGGTAGAGCCCGAGAACTCCACATTAAAAGAATTAAAGGACAAAGACGAGGGCATGGTAGTCGAAAAGGACGAAAAGCTGCTCGAACTGATCTAAGAAGAGAATGGATTAATCGAATAAGGAAGCAACGTGCTTACCTGAAAGTATTACGAGATAAAAACTTCATCGATAAAGCAACCTATCGTTTGCTCTATTTGCGAGCAAAAGGAGGAATGTTTCGTTCAGCAAACTATCTTCGAATGTATATTCAAGATAACAGAATGTCTAAACGAAAGTTACCAGAAGTTGATGCTGTTATGCGTGAACTCCGTGTTGCAAGCTCGAAGAAGGCCCAAAGGAGTACGTGATTGAGATGGCAAAAGGTGCAAGTTATCACGTTCAATTTAGAAGAAGAAGAGAAGGAAAAACAAATTTCCATAGACGAAAACGTCTACTCAGGTCAAGAAAGAATCGATTAGTTGTTAGAAGATCTAACAAACATGAACGAGTAAGTATCATACAAGCCAAAGTAATTGGTGATGAGACACTAGTTGACGCTAGTTCACAGCATCTCAAAAAGTATGGCTGGAAAGGTGCTACTGGTAATGTTCCTTCTGCTTATTTAACAGGTTATCTTGCTGGTAAATATGCTAAGGCAGTAGGAGTAAAAGAGGCAATTCTTGATATTGGCATTAATACTTGTCGAAAAGACACTAGAATCTCAGCAATGCTTGCTGGTGCTATTCATGCAGGATTAAAGGTTCCTCATGATAAGACTATCTTCCCATCAGAAGATCGTTACACTGGAAAGACAATTGCAGATTATGCTGTCGCACTAAAGAAGAAAAGTGCTGCAAAGTACAACAAGCAATTTTCAGGTTATAAGAAAACAACTGCAAAACCAGAAAGTCTACCAACATACTTCAAAGCTGCAATTAAAGCTATTGATGCAGAATCTGCTTCTGGTTCACTGAAGACTAAACTTGGAGCAAGAAACAAAAAGAATCTAGCTTCAAAAGCCAAAGCGAAAACTGCTCCAAAGAAGAAACCAACAACAACTAAACCAAAAACAACTCCTAAGAAAACAACAACTCCAGCAAAGAAACCCGCTACCACTGCAAAAAAACCAACTACAACTCCTAAGAAAACAACAAGCTCAACGGTTAAAAAAACCACAAGCACAAAAACAAAGAAGTGATGAAAAATGTCTGAATTACATGCATGGAAACCAAAAACAAAACTCGGTCGAATGGTACAAAAAGGTGAAATTACTTCAATAGATGAGATCTTCCAGCAATCACTAAGGATTTCTGAGGAACAAATTATTGATACATTAGTTTCAAACCTAGAAGATGAAGTAATTAACATCAATCTTGTCCAAAGACAGACCGATGCTGGTGAGAAATCAAGATTTAAGGCTTGTGTTGCTGTAGGCAACCGAAATGGTTTTGTTGGCATTGGTGAAGCAAAAACAAAGGAGATTGGCCCAGCTATTCGTAAAGCGATAACTGATGCTAAATTGCGTTTATCCCCAATTAGAAGAGGATGTGGTTCCTGGGAATGTTCCTGCCATGATCCTCATAGTATTCCCTTCCAAACCAGAGGTAAAACTGGAAACTGTGTTGTGATTGCCAAACCAGCTCCAAAAGGATTAGGTTTAGCAGCAGGAAAAGTTGGAAAAATTGTCTTTGAACTCGCAGGTATCACTGATATCTGGACAAAGACAAGAGGAGAAACTAGAACAACTCCAAATTTTGCTAAAGCAACATTTGAAGCTTTAAAGGCTACTTATAAAATAATGACCCCTAGAGATTGGGGTAGATAGAAACCAAGGATGTGTATAAAGTGTCAAAGAAGCAAACCGGATTACTAGCAGTTGTAAGAATCAGAGGTACAGTTGATCAACCTAAACCTATTAAACATGCTCTTAAATTGATAAGACTTACACGACCCAATCATGCTGTTGTTGTTCCAGATGATGGCACTCATAAAGGCATGCTACAAAAACTAAAAGATGTAGTTACCTGGGGTGAAATCGACAAAAAAACTTTATCAGATTTGATTAATAAACGTGGTCGTCTCAGAGGTAATAAGAAAATCGACATTAAATTCTTGAAAGAACACAAATTTGAAAGCAAAGCTGCATTTATCACAGCAATATTTGATGGTAAAGCAGACATGCGTCATATTGATGGTCTAAAACCTATATTTAGATTACATCCTCCAAGAAAAGGTTTCAAAAGTGTCAAAAACCCCATCACCAGAGGTGGTGATTTAGGTTACAGAGGTGAGAAGATTAACGATCTTCTTGCAAGAATGATGTGAAACGTGAGGGATAATAATGGTTCAAAGATTTAAACGAAAAGTAAGAAAACAAAGAGGAAGCATGCATCATGGGTACGGAGTCACTAAAGGTCACAAGAAAGCTGGTAGCAGAGGTGGCGTTGGTAATGCTGGTGCAACCCGTCATGAATGGATGCGCTCCATAAAAGAAGGACGAAAGTTCGGAAGTCAAGGTTTCGTTAGACCACCTAGAGCATCTCCCCCACAAAAAGCAATTAACATCGGCGAAATAAGTGAGAAAATCGATGAGTTCGTAAAGAAAGGCTATGCAACGAAAACAGGTAAAGATGTTACAATTGATACAACCAAAATGGGTGTTACAAAAGTTATAGGTAAAGGTAAAGCTAAAAAAATGACAGTTATTGCTAAATCCTTCTCTGCTTCTGCAAAAGAAAAAATAAAGAAAGCAGGCGGTTTAGCAAAAATAGCTAAATCATAGCTTTCCTTGCATTTTTCTTATCTCCGATTTATCGGGGATTTTATTTTTGTTGAGACTAAATGCCAATGTAAAGTGCATTTATTACTAATTTATCATCAGAAAGTTTAAGAGAAAATATTAAAAACATTAGTTCGAGAGAAAAGAATAATCCGATAATCCAAAAGCGTGTGAACCCCTTGGTAATAGATATTAATCAATTAAAAAAGCAGATTACAAAACAATCTAAAACAAATCCAGAGAAATTTTACCCAGTTAAATCATTAAGAGAACTTGGATTTAGTAGAGGAATTTGTACTTTTTGTGGAAAGGCATTTTGGACTATGGAAGAACGGGATTATTGTGATGAACCAGAATGTCGATTGAAGAAAGGGCTTTTACCCTATGATTTTATTGATAATCCTCCATCTAGTAAACGATATAATTACACTGATACTTGGCTGAAAGCTTGGGTTCCGATTTTTGAGAAACACGCTCATACAGTCATTCCGAGGTATCCCATAGTTGCCCGTTGGAGAGATGATGCTGAATTCGTCCAAGCATCAGTGTATGGCTTCCAACCGCACGTTGTTAGTGGAGAAGTTGATCCACCTGCAAATCCAGTATTAATTCCTCAGCCTTGTTTGAGATTTAATGATGTGGACAATGTTGGATTATCAGGAAGGCATTTCACATCATTTGTTATGGTTGGACAATTAGTGTTCAATAAACCAAAGAAATTCATCTACTTTAAAGAAGATGGAATAAAATATATTCATGATTATTTAACAACTGGATTAGGGTTAGATCCTAGAGAAATAGTTTACCACGAAGATGCGTGGCTCGGAGGTGGAAACCTTGGGAGTTCATTAGAATTTTTCGTGAGAGGATTAGAGGTAGGAAATCAAGTCTATATGACCTATGAAATTCAACCTGATGGTTCATATACAGATTTATCTACTACTGTTATCGATATGGGCGCAGGACTTGGTCGTTCAACTTGGTTGATAAATGGTACTCCAACACAATATGAAGTGAATTTTGATACAGTTATCCCGAAAGTGCTGAAAGAAGTTGGTCTTAAGCCCGACAAGAATTTCTGGAAGAAATATGCTCGATATAGTGGAGTGTTAAATTATACTGAAACAGATGTTGCAAAGGTTTGGGTAGATGTTGCAAAAACACTTGGTATGGACCCGAATGATTTGAAACGCGAGATTCAACCTATGAAATCTGTCTATTCAATAATCGATCATACTCGCTCTCTTTTATGGGCTATTTCTGATGGTGCCTTACCTTCAAATGTTGGAGGAGGATATAATCTAAGATTCTTGCTCAGAAGAACATGGGCAATTATCGCAGAGAATGATTGGGAAATTGATGTCTTTGATTTATTCAAGTGGCATATGGATGACTTGAAAGATTTATTCCCAGGGTACACCAAACATGGTGACATCATTAGGAAAGTTCTTGATATTGAATATAAGCGATACAAATCAACAAAAGAAAAAGGGGCAAAAATACTCGAGAAAAGATTGAAAACCTCCAAATCAATTTCAACTGAAGAACTTGTAAAATTATACGATTCCAACGGTATTGTCCCAGAAATGGTTGTGGAAGTTGCTAAAGATTTAGGTAAAGAAATTCGTATTCCTGATGACTTTTATGCAAAACTTGCAGCAATTCATGAGCGCACTAGTCTAGCCAAAACTTTAGCAAAAAAACTTGATGTAAAGTTGCCAGATAATTTACCCGAAACAATTGTCGATTATGAAATGATGACTTTTGATGGAGAAATCCTTTGGCAAAAAGATAATTTTGTAATTCTAAAGAAAACAGGTTTCTACCCAACCTCTGGTGGGCAAGTACATGATTTAGGAACTATTGATGGAGTGGCAATTAAAGAAGTAAGAAAAGTTGGCCCAATTATTATTCACATTTTAGAAAAACCTTTGCCAACAAAAAGAACGAAAGTTCGATGTACCATTGATCCTCATCGAAGAAGGATATTAATGAGTCATCATACTGGAACTCATATCGTTAATGCCGCTGCAAGAGAAGTACTCGGTCCTCATATTTGGCAAGCTGGAGCAGAGAAAACTCTTGAGAAAGGACGATTAGATATTACTCATTATGATTCCTTAACACGAGCCCAATTGGAACAAATAGAGAAACGAGCCAATGAAATTGTTTATCTCAATCTACCTATTACAAAAGAAACTCTACTAAGAGATGTCGCTGAGAAGCAATATGGTTTTACAATATATCAAGGAGGAGTTGTTCCTGGGAAGTATCTTCGAATAGTTGCTATTGATGATGTTGATATTGAAGCTTGTGGGGGAACACATGCAAACAGCACAGGTGAAGTAGGACCTATCATTCTGTTGAGTGCTGAAAGAATTCAAGATGGTGTTGTCAGACTTGAATATGTTACTGGCGAGACAGCAATAAAAGAAATTCAGCGAAGAAATAAAATAGTGCAGCAAACTTTAGATTTGTGGGGGATTGAACTAAAAGTATTGCCAGGAACAGCAAAACGTTTCTTCAATGAATGGAAAACACAAAAGAAGGAAATTCTTGAACTTAAAAAAGAAAAAGCTGTTTTGGAATCGAATTTACTCGAGAAGAAATTAGAGAAAGTTGGTAAATTTAGGGTTCTGGCAGAAGAGATTACTAGTGACCCAGATTATCAAAGCCAACTAGTATTTACCTTGACTAAGGCAGTTGATGATTTGTTCATTCTACTGATAGATAATGAATCATTATACATAACAGTTGGAGCAGGAAAGCAAGCTGCTAAAACTGCTTCAAGTAATGATTTAATCAAGATAGTAGCTGAAATCATGGAAGGTTCTGGTGGAGGAAAACCACAATTTGCAAGAGGAAGCGGTAAAAATCCAAAGAAACTCACAGCTGCTCTAGATAAGTTCAAAGAACAAATTAAAAAATTAAAGTAAAAAAAATAATGGAAAACTAAGTGGATCTATGTTATGATTCACTTAATTTCTACTGCTTTTCCAGTTTTCGCTGCTTCGATGGCTGCTACTACACATTTTACTGCATCTGTTCCTTCCTTATCTGAAACCAATGGGTTCTTCCTGGTATCAAGACATGAAAGGAAATCTTTGTCTTGCAAGTATAATGGTTCTTGATCTTTCCCAGCAGCAAGAAAGTGGCTTGTAACTTCAGTTGCTCTATAAGCTCCAAGATAATCCGAAAATGCTTTACCTAGCGAATGTTGAGCTAAACCCTTTTCCATAATTATTGATTGAAGAATGAAGTCTAATGTCATAACATCCTTTGTTGTTTGAACAATAAGCTTCCTTCTTTTTAAGTTTGGATAAGCCCTCCAAGTTGCTCTGCAATCAAATAATATGGGATTGGTATTTTGTCCCTTAAAGCCTTCATACTCAAATATTGCAAAGAGTTCCACTTCATAGGGGAATCCTTCAATATAGCATGCTGTAGCAGTTACTTTTTTGGGTATCTTTCCAACTAAACCATTTACAACGTCTATGTCGTGAACCATAAAATCATGACCGCAACCAAGATAATTAGGATCCAAATCTTTGCTATCCAACTTCATAGGACCAGGACCAACTCTTCTCCCTGTAATATGCATGATCTTATCTTCAGTGCTTTCTTTTTCAAGAAATGCTTTCAAAGTAACAACAACAGGATTGTATCTTTCTAAATGTCCCACTTGAATAATTCTATTCAATTTCTTTGCTTTTTCAGAAATTTCTTGACACTCCTCAACAGTAGGAGCCAATGGTTTCTCTAATAAAATATCACAATGCTCTAAAACTTGTAAAGCAATTTTCTTATGAATAGCAGTTGGAATTGCTAAAACAGCACCTGCTAGTTTTTCGTTTTTCAATAATTTGTCTAGGTCATCATATCTATTCTCATTGGATATATTGTTTACATTACCAATGGATTCGAGACGTTTCTTATCTGCATCACAAATGACAACTTTGTCACAAAAACCTTCGGATTGAAGTCGAACTATATTTCTAACGTGATTCTTTCCCCACTTTCCTAATCCTACGATTGCAATTATCTTCATGGATATTCCTCTGAAATTGGATTTACTATTTTCTACTCATTTTAAAATCTTTAGTAGTTTAAGAAAAATCAACGATAGGTTTCAGATTAAAAGTCTTCAAAAGATATAAAAAAACGATAGAATGGTTTTTGTATTGCTAAGAATTGTTTCTATTTAGAGATAATCTACCAACTGGATCTGATCGTTATGGAATTTGAATCACCTCTTTCACCCTATAAAGCATTAAAGAAGACTGAGAAATTTTTCGAATTAAAAGTGAATAATTCAAAGATAAAGGATCAACCATTAACTAAAAAAGATCCACAATTTCTTGAGATGGGTGTTGCTACAGTTTTTGGTGAAATTTTTTGGATGAAAATTCACGCGAGAAGAACTAAAACAAAAACCGCGAAAGTATCACTTACTGGTAGACCTTCAGTCAAGCACTTATTTCTTTCAGCTATTGTTGGTTTATTATCTGGTCCATTTCTCTATATGGCTATTACTAATGGGTCTATCTTTAATTATTTACTTGCAGGTCTATTAGCTGTCGTTGGGATAGCCAGTATGCTAATGCCGATATTCCGTATAAGAAGAACCCAGCAGAAACTAAAAGAAGCTCTCTTAACAGAGGATCAATTCGAAGAAGAAATAGAAGCAAAAACCAAAACAGCTACAACATCGAGATTAGCGCTAGACTAAGTCAGTTATTTTCTAAAAAGACTCAAACATACCTAATTAGTAACTATTAAAAATCTTGAAGAAAACAGTCTAATTGAGGTTAGTTTACCTCAATTTCCCATAAAAAAGATTAAATAAAAACAATTCAATATTTTACTGTAACTATAGAAGTGATAGAAATGCCAATTGAAACCCCCTTAAAGAAATTCCTTGGAACTGGAAATTACTTAGCAAGATTAACATTCGCTCCTAATAGGAAGAATTATACTTCAGCAATGAAAGTAAGAATCGAAATTTTTGAAGGAAGAAATGAAGACGTAGAATTAGATTGCGAAAGTATCTCAGAAGTCGCTTCTAAAATTCATGATTTCTATCTAGAGAAAACAGGTATGGAACTCGAAGTTAGACGGCTAGCAAGATGGTTCATTGAATACTTAGAGGATGTAGGAATAACTCCTCCAGAAATGAATGCTCTAATTAGAGATATGGAATCAACTCCACAAGAATTAGAAGCTAGAGAAGGATCAGAATAAATCTAAGAGGAAAATTTCTTCGTCTATTTTATTTTTCATTTATTAATCAAAATGATTATAAGTATCTGCAAATGAATGTGGACTTGGACCAAACCAAAGCCCGGTAGTGTAGGGGCCAAGCATCCAGGACTCTGAATCCTGGGACGGCGGTTCGAATCCGCCCCGGGCTACCATTACTCATTATTGAGTAAACACTTTACATAATTCTAATCATTAGTTTTTACGGGCATAATATTAAATAATCTTCACAGTAAATTCTGGAATTATTGAAATCTACTTGAACTATTCATTACAAATCCATGCTCTTAGCAATTAATCATTAATTTATGACAACGTTTTCTGGAGAAAAAAGTTCAAGCAAAGAATTAAAAAGAATGTAAATTATGATATCCTTTGAAAATTAAGGTGATAAATACTATGTTTGAAGAGATCCGTTGGCACGGTAGAGGTGGACAAGGGGCAGTAACGTCTGCAAAGATTTTAGCCGAAGCTGCTCATAGCGAAGGAAAATTTGTCCAAGCATTTGCTTTTTACGGTGCTGAACGAAGAGGTGCTCCTGTTGAAACCTATACAAGGATTTCCGATTCACACATCAAGCGACATTCAGCGATTTATACTCCAACAGTAGTCTCTGTGCTAGATCCTGCCTTACCTAAGATACTTTTTATGAAAGGCATTACAGAGAACACAATTCTAATCGTAAATTCAAACCAAGAAATGGAGTTTCCTCCTGAACTAAAATGTAAGAAATTCTGGGTCGACGCAACTCAAATTGCAATTGATTTGGGATTAAGAGTTGCTGAGAGTTATATCACAAACACTATTATGACTGGTGCTGTTGCGAAAGCAGCTGGTTTAGTGAAACTTGACTCCGTTTTAGATGCAATCAAAGGTCAATTGAATGAACGACTCTGGGAGCAAAATTTGAAGGCTGCTGAAAGAGGATTTAAGGAAACTCAACCTTATGGTGATGGAGGAAAATAACCGTGACCAAAACTAAAGACGATTTTAAAGTTGATACTTGGAATTCTAAACCCGAAAAAGGTTCTGCAGGAAAAACTGGTTTGTGGAGAACTTTTCGCCCTGTTATAAATCACGAAGAATGTACTAGATGTGAAATGTGTGTTCTCTATTGTCCAGAACCTGTCATAACACTAAATCTTGATGATCCCTCTCACAAAAAAGGGAAGATAATTATTGATTATGATTACTGTAAGGGTTGCGGTATTTGCGCTAATGAGTGTCCTCAAGATTGCATTGAAATGGTTAAGGAGACTGAATTTATTGAGGATGATAAGGAGGAGAAATGAACAATGACTGTTAGTAAAAACCTTCCAAAATCGATCGGGCATGATGAGCCGAAAACACTCATAATCAGCGGAAACTATGCTGCTGCTTACGCTGCAAAAATGGCACGTGTTGAAGTAGTTGCAGCTTATCCGATTACTCCTTCTACCGATTGTGTAGAAAAGTTAGCTGAATTTGTAGAAGACGGTGTAATGGGGGCTAACTACATTAAAGTCGAAAGCGAACACAGTGTTGGTGCAGCATTAGTCGGTGCTTCTGCTACCGGTGCTCGTACTTTCTCATCGACTTCAGCTCATGGTCTTCTATACATGGCTGAAATGGTTTGGTGGGCTGCTCTTGCAAGGCTTCCGGTAGTAATGAGTATTGTTAATAGAGAATTAGCGCCTGCTTGGTCCATTTGGGCCCAAACCCAAGATTCTATGAGTCTTCGTGATTCAGGAATCATTCAATATTACTGTAAAAATGCCCAAGAAGTTTATGATACAATATTGATGGCTTTTAGAGTAAGTGAACACGCTCATGTTTACATGCCTTCTTTGGTTTGTCAAGATGCTTATATTCTCTCACATACATATACTCCAGTTGAATTGCCTTCACAAAAAGAAGTAGACGATTTTGTTGGAACTTATAATCCTGAGCATTTTATTTTAGATCCTAAGAATCCTGTAACACATAGCAGTCTATCTTATCCAGTACACTATCGGCAAAAGAGATTCAATATTATGGATTCAACTCATCGAGCAAAACAAATCATAAAAGATGTCTGTGCTGAATTCAAAGAAAAATTTGGACGATTCCATGGAGATCTCATTGATACTTATGGTATTGACAAGAAAACCAAACACATCATAGTCTCTCACTCTTCAATTGCTGAAGAAATAGAGCTATCCGTTGACATGTTAAAGAAGAAAGGTTACGATGTGGGTTTGGTGCGATTACGAGTTCTTAGACCATACCCTGATGAAGAAATGAGGGAAGTATGTAAGGATGCTGAAACGATTCATTTTATTGAACGTGCTCCTTCTTACGGATTTAAAGGGGTTATTGCTATTGACACTATGGCTGCATTATATGAAGGCAAGAATCATCCAAAAGCTTTCCATCATATAGAAGGTCTTAGTGGGATGGATGTTACAGCAGAATATGCTGCAGGTTTGGTCGAAAAAGACCTTGAAACCTTAAAATGAGGCGAAAAAAATGGTTACAACTAAAGAAATTTTACGACTCCCAGAACCGATCCTTCCAGGTCATGCTGCATGTGCTGGTTGCTCATCATCACTAGGATTGCGATACGCTTTGAAAGCTCTTGGTGAAGATGTTATCATGTCAGTTCCAGCATGTTGTACATCAGTTTGGCAAGGTCCTTATCCAAAATCAGCAATTACCGTTCCAGTTTTAAACATAGCATTTGCAGCTGCTGCTTCTGCTGCTTCAGGTATTACTGCTGCTCTAGATAGCAAAGGTAAAAAAGACACAACAGTTCTTGCTTGGGCCGGTGATGGCGGAAGCGTTGATATAGGACTAGCAGCAATATCTGGTGCTGCAGAAAGAAATGACAATATGATCTATGTTACTTATTCAAATGAAAGCTATAGTAACACCGGTGTTCAAAAATCGGGAGCAACACCTCCAGGAGCAAGAACTAAAACAACTCCCAAAGGTCGTGTTGGTTTTCCAAAAGACATTTCTCTAATCATGTGGACACACAATTTACCTTACGTAGCAACTGCTTGCACTTCTTATCCTCGAGACTTCATTGAGAAACTCAGAAAAGCACAAACAATGGATGGCTTCAAATTTATTTACCTCCTAGCACCATGCGCTATTGGTTGGCGATTCCCATCTGAAAAAACAATTGAAATAGGTAAATTAGCTGTAGAATCAGGTGCTCACATACTCTGGGAAGCCATTGATGGAGACATAGAACTTTCAAGACTCAGCAAAAGATACGAAGACCCAGCAAAACGTAAACCATTAGAGGATTATTTGAAAGACCAAGGTAGGTATCGAGGAATAGCTGGCGAACTACTACAATCCTATAGGGATTACATTGATCATCAATGGGCAATTATTACCTCATTAGCTAAAATAAAACAAAAATAATTGAAGCATGTAAATGCTTCTTTTAATTTCTTTTTCTTTGATTATTTTACCAGTATTCCATCATATTCTTAGCATAGAGAATATTATCTCTCACTTTTTGATGCAAATCAAGTCCATGACCGCTGTATAAATGATCAATATCAAGTTTTGATATCTTATCTAGTGTAGCTATCATTTCCCATCGATCACCTGTTGGGAAATCAACTCTACCAACACCCCCACCAGCGAATACAACATCACCTGCGAATAAGCTTTTAGTATTCGTTTCATAGAGAACAGCAGACCCATCGGTATGACCGGGAGTATAAATTACTTGTAATTCGGAATCTGAAAACTTGATAATATCTCCATCCGCATAGATTTTGTTAATAGAGTAGGAAATTTTTGCACGATATTTTGAGAGAAGAGTAATTTCATCTCGAGTATTTATATGGTTAGCAGCTAGTTCACTTGCACTGTAGGTTATTTTCTGGAATTTCTTGAGGTTATCTTCTCCCCAAATATGATCAAGATGACTGTGTGTGAGAAAAACTTCAAGTTCATAATCTTCGAATTTTTCATTTACTATTTTTTTCAAACTCTTCTTTAATGCGAATCTTGTTAATTTTCCAGTCACACCAAGATCAATAATGAACAATTTTCCTTCTTTTTCATCACTTAAAATAAAGCAATTAGAACACAATCCTCCGCCACGAACAACTTCAATTTTCATTTAATCTTCTCTCCAGAGATTCTTCTCCATAACTATAACAACATTACATTTCCTCATTCTCTTGTGAATTACCTTGTAATCTCGATGAAGATAAAAATCAACTAATTGCTTGTGGTCTTCGTATGTTTCAACAATAATTTTCTTCTTTTCCATTAGACGAATTAAATGCTCTGCGGATTCCACAATATAAGAACCAAATCCTTTGTTTTGCATCTCTTCCCTAATTGCTATTTTTTGAACTTCCATTAATCCGAAATTTGTATTCTCTTTTATAGTAAAAGTTCCAATTAATTTTCCTTCATATAAAACTGAATATATAGTGTTATTCTCTACTCTCTCCTGAATCTTTTCTTCTGTTTCCAGCATTCCTCTAGGTTTTCTTCCTAAAATTGGTTCAATTGGTGTATATGCTTCCACAATGATTTCTTTTAAAACTGGAATCTCTTCTTTCTTGGATAGTCTGATCTCTGTTTTTTTCATCCAATCCTCTTTAAGAAAATCTGGGAGATGCATTTTTCTACAACCTATCTTCATATTACTTATTTTGTATTAAAACTCTACGAATCATTTCCTTAATTTCTATCTTAGAATTAGATTTTGAAATATCTTTTTTAAAGGATTAAAGTTATCATTTCACGGATATATAAGAGAAAATATTTGGGTGTTGGAAATTGCGACCGATTACACAAGAAAAAATGGATAAGCTAACGAATTTTATGGAAAAAAATAGTATTGATCTAATCTTTATTACTGATTGGGAAAATGCTAGAGATGTTAATATGCGATATCTTTCAGGGCATATTATGGATGCAAATCTTATTGTTACTTCTGGGGGAGAAACAACCCTACTCCCATGGGATGTTGATTTGGCTAAAGATCATGCACAAGTAGATACTTTAGTAACAGATAAGGATTCTAGACATAATCCTGTGACCTATATAAAAGAAGTAGCTAAAAAGGACTCGCCTGTAATAGGCTTTAATTTAGGCATTCCTTATCGATATATTTTGGAAATTCAGAAAAAAATGCCAGAAGTAAAACTCTTCGAGAGTCCACACAAGCTTGCTAATATGTTCACAGAGCTCCGCTCGACTAAAAGTCCCAAGGAAATGGATAAATTACTTGAAGCTGGAAAAATTGGTAATAAAACCATAAAAGATATCCGAAAGTTTGCTGAAGAAAAAGAGGGGACAGAAAATGATCTCTCATTCATTGTAATGAAGAAAATGCAAGAATACGGTGCAGAAGAAAATTCGTTTCCATCTCTTGTTGCGAACATAGAAAGATCTCATATGATTCACTGTCACCCATCTGCTGGTAACAACAAATATTCTAAGAATGGATTAGCCTTAATTGATTATGGAGCTAGATTTGATGGTTATGTTTGTGACATCACCATTCCACTTTCTTTTGGGAAGTTGACCGAAGAGCAAAAGAAAATCAAGAAAACATGCTTCAAAGCGTATGAAGAGGCCATAGCTGCGATTGATGTTGGTGTTCCACTTTGGAAAATCTCAAAGGTTGCTGTGGATGTTATTGAAGCTGCAGGTTATCACATGCCTCATGGTCTTGGTCATGGATTAGGATTAACAGTCCATGATGCTCCAGGCATCAGGCAAAAACCCACGGAACCGGAAAGATTAGAAATCTGGAATGAAGTTCTCGTGGAAGAAGGAATGGTCTTTACAATTGAACCTGGAGTGTATGTCAAAGGTTTAGGTGGCCAACGACTTGAAAATGATGTAATGATTCGAAATGGAAAAGTCGAAGTTTACACAAATTCAGAACCCATTGAAATTTAACAAAATCGAAACAAAGCAAGTGCTTGTCATTTGCTTCTTCTTTTCATTTTGTCTTATCAAAAACTTTTGATATTATTTCTTCAAAAAGACCTTTAGCTTCCTTCATTGCTTTTTTACCTGCAGAAGTAATTGCATAATATTTTCTATCAGGTCTTCCTTCCGGATTGTCTAGAACATGAGAAGTTACAAGGTTATCTTTCTCAAGTTTGTAAAGAATTGTATAAGAAGTAACTGTGGCAGGTTCGAAACCGAATCTAGTTTTTATTGATTCTTTTAATTCATATCCGTACATTTCTTTCTCTTGTAATAATCTTAGAATGTAAATCCATAAATTATCTATAGATGTCTTCTTCTTCAATCGTTTGAAAGCTCTAGAACCATCTTTCTGATCATCATTTTCTAAATAACTCGAGTTCATGTTTTCAATCAACCTGCAATCTTCTTAATGTAATGAAGTTCTGTTCTTTTAGATATCTAATAGTAGAAAAAAGTTTTCCCATAAGGCATATTTTCACTATTTTTTTCTTTTCAAGTCAAAAGTAAATATTTAATATGGTAACAGAACGATTTCAACCAT
>DAOVPS010000078.1:0-13855 GCA_030629105.1 Candidatus Heimdallarchaeota archaeon | reverse complement strand
GATTTCGAACCATGTGGAGATTTGTATAAAACACAAATACGCATACTCGCAAAACATCTCAATATCCCTGAAGAAATAATCACAAAAGCTCCTTCAGCGGGTCTTTGGGATGGACAGACAGACGAAGGGGAATTGGGCATTACTTATGATATCTTGGATTTGATTTTGCTAGCAAAGGATAAGGGTTACTCCAAAGAGCAGATTATTGAAGAATTACAAATTGAGGAAGCGTTGTTTGATAAAGTGGATAAAATGATTAAGAATTCAGAGCACAAAAGAAAAATGCCCCCAATATTAGAGTTAAACCTTTGAATTACGATACTTTTTATTTTATAAAAATAACAGTTTCCTAGAATACTATAATTAAATAATGATAGCAGTTTTAGAAAACTAAAGACCAAGTATTAACTCAGGATGCTTTACTATGACAACAGGAATAATCCAACCTGTGAGTTTAGAAGAACTCGTATTTGGAGAAAAATTATCTCCAGACAAGGCAATATCTAAACTAATTCATATTTTTGGGAAAGCGGGTTCAGGAAAAACAACCTTAGCAATACAGTTAACTTGTGGGATAGCGTTTCAAGGAAAAAAAGTGATATTTATAGATACTGAAGGGAAAGTTACTGGAACAAAAATTAAAGCTATTGCTAAAGAAAAAGCTTTTTCGAAGATAAATCAAATGTTGAAATTGTATGTTCCTAAAAATTTTCAAGAACAACATTCTTTGATTAGTAATCTCGAGTATTTCCTCTTGAATCAAGAGGTAGGATTAATTATAATTGATACGATTACGAATCTTTACCGACAAGAAGAAAATTTTGGAAAAAATAGAAAAAATATCTATGAGAAACTTGCTTTTCAAGTAGCATTACTAAGAAAAATTTCAAGAGAGAAAAAGGTTCCAATCATTTTAATTAATCAGGCAACCATGAGAAAAATTGAAGATTCCGAGGGGTTGAAAAGTCTTAAGCATGAGAGTGTAAGTCCGGTTGCTAAAGCAATCATGAGTTATTGGGCTGATAGAGAAATTATTTTAATATCACATGGATGGGGAAATTTTGAGGGAAGAATTCCAAATGAATTTGAAGGAAGAGTTAAATTTGGGATAGACACAAAAGGAATTGTCCCTTTAGATTGAACATAATTATAGCATGTGACTTATCATGTCTGAAGATAAAAAAGAAACTATACAAAATGAGGAATATCATGATCATCCGGATGTGGTGGATTTAAAGAAGAAACTCACAGGTATGAGTAAAGATTCTATGAAGAAGACAACTGTTGATATACGAACAGAAATATCTCAGTTATCATCGAAAATTGATCAGCTAAAGAAGCTGCGTGAAGAACATAACTCGCAAGCAAGACATCATAGAAGCATGCGTGATAATGTATCTGATGATAAATTTGCTCAAATTGAGCGAATACAAGAGGCCGCTAATAAAGAAAAAGAACTCAGAGATGAGTGTAATACTCAAATCCAACTTAACAAAGAACGTAGGGAAGAACTAAGAGATGAATTACGTGGTGCTTGGGATAAGGTAAAGGATCTGCGCCAAAAGTATTACAAACTAAAAGATGAGGTGGGTGTGCTTCCTGAAGATATAACACAAGAAATTCGCGATCTTGAATGGAAACAACAAACTACTTCATTAGAGCCTGATGAAGATGCAGAGATAACAAAACGAATTTCAGAGCTATATGAAAAAGCCTATGCAGTACACATTATAGGTTATTCTACTGATGAGCTAGAAAATGCAATCAACACTGCAAAGAAATTTACAGATGAACACGAGAAAGCACATCAAAATGTTCTCCATTATCATGAAGAAGGACAAAAACATCATCAAAAAATGCTTGATCTCTATAAACAACTTGATGGAATGCGAACCACTGGAAGTGGGCTTCATGAGAAATATTTGGAAGCCAGACACGCAGCAGATATTGCCCATCAAAAAATTGTGGAACGCTATGAGCGAATAAAAGTGAATCAACATTTGATGGATATGATTGATGATGAACAAATGCGCAGAAGACTTGAAAGAAGTCGAAAATTAAAAAAAGAACGAATAGAAGAAACCAAGAAGAAGCAATCATCAAGCAAAAGAATGACTTTAGAAGAATTAAAATTGCTAATGGGTGATGATGAAGAGTAGCTACGTACATCACGTTCAACGTAAGATTATTGAATAACTAATTTTGCTAAAACTTATTGTAGGTTCAAAACCAGGTAATTATTATGACTAGAATAGCGATTGTAGAACGGGCTAAATGCAATAAAAAGAAATGTGCGTTAGAATGTATCAAGTTCTGTCCTGTAAATAGAACATCAGATGAACCATGCGTTGATCTCGATGAAAAAACAGGGAAAGCGAAAATTATTGAATTGTTATGCACTGGATGCGGAATTTGTATTAGGAAATGCCCTCGAGGAGCTATTCAAATAATCAATTTACCTGATGAACTCGAGACAGATTTAGTCCATCGCTACGGTAGAAATGGTTTCAAATTGTATCGTTTACCCAAACCAAAGCCTGGTCATGTGTTAGGGTTGATAGGGCAAAATGGAGCTGGTAAATCTACTTCACTAAAAATACTATCGGGTCAGCTAAAACCCAATCTTGGGAAATGGGATGAGCCACCAGAATGGGACGCTATCATTGATAATTTCAAAGGTTCGGAGCTTCAGAATTATTTCAGTGCTATGCAGAATGAGGAATTAAAGACAGCAATAAAACCACAAGAGATTAGTGGTTTACCCAAAATTACAAAGGGAGTAGTTAAAGACTTAATAATAAAAGTCGATGAGAAGGGTATGGTAGATGAAGTCAAAGCTCTTCTTAGTCTTGAGACGTTTTGGGAAAGAGAACTAAGTATTCTGAGTGGAGGAGAATTGCAAAGAGTTGCAATTGCTGCCACTATTGTGAAAGACGCAGATGTATACTTGTTTGATGAACCTTCAAGTTTCTTAGATGTGAAAGAAAGAATTAATGCCGCAAATGCTATTCGGACACTCATAGCAGATGACAAATACGTCATAAACGTAGAGCACGATTTAGCAGTATGTGATGCGATAAGTGATCAAATCAGTATGTATTATGGTTCTCCCGGGGGATATGGAATTGTTACTCATCCTAGAGGAGTAAGAGACGGTATTAACGTTTTCCTAGAAGGATTCATTCCTGATGAAAACATGAGATTTCGAGATTATTCAATTAGGTTTAGTCGTACTCCTGCTCCATCTGAGGGAGGAACTAGTCATAGGATTGCATTAAGATATGGCAAATTTGCTAAAGACTTCAATGGATTCTCATTTTTGGCTAGTCCAGGTATAATTCATGCCGCTGAAGTAATCGGAATAATTGGCCCTAATGGAATCGGAAAGACCACCTTCGCGAAAATACTAGCTGGTGATGTAGAAGCTACAAAAGGTGAAGTAATAATTGAAGACAATATTACTCCGACTTCTGAGAAATCTACTGACGATACAAAGAAAGAGGACAAAAAAGAAGAGAAAGTTGGATTTAAAATAGCCCATAAACCTCAATATATTTCTCTTGATTTTGATGGTTCTGTTGAGGAATTCTTCCTCTCAATTAATAGTGCTTTACTAACAGATCCTTGGACAAGATCAGAAATAATTCGTCCTTTGAATATTGAATCTTTACTTACTCGAGACGTTAAGGATTTGAGTGGAGGAGAACTTCAAAAAATAGCCATTGCTGGAACTCTTGCTCAAAAATGTGACATGTATCTTTTGGATGAACCAAGTGCATTTCTTGATTCAGAAACCAGAATGGTGGTTGCTAAAGTAATTCAGAAGATTATTCGTTCACGAACTCGTTCAGCTTTTGTTATAGATCATGACTTGATGTTTATTGATTATTTAAGTGACAATTTGATGGTTTTTGAAGGAGATCCTGGAATTAAAGGGAAAGTAAAAGCTCCAACTAACCTCCGTCGAGGAATGAATCGCTTCTTAAAAGCCGTTGATATTACATTTAGAAGAGATAAGGTCAGTGGTAGACCTCGAGTAAATAAAAAGGATTCAAGATTAGATAGAGCTCAAAGAGATATTGGCGAATTCTATTATGTACCATCTACTCTAGAAAAAGAATGAAACAGTTACATAAAATCGACTGTTTCTTCATCAATGGGATCCAAACCATAGATTCTTTCATGTGCCCATGAAAACGGTCTCGCTTTTTTCTCCATTTCTTCTAGGAACCAATCCATAATTTTCTCACCCACTTTTTCTCCATAAATTTTTTTAGCATTCCTCATAGTCTTTATGGTTTCATTATCATTTTTTATGAATTCAACTACTTTTACTATATTCTCTGGAGTTGAGGGGGGGACAAGAACGTTTGATTTCGCGTCAAATACAGATTCAGGACGATCAGTATTGAAGCGCAATGTTAGGCATAAAACGTCTTGAATTTCATTCAATTCCTCTTGAATGCTTCCGGAATCAGTTAATTCAGCAAAACACTTTCCACTCTTCCAGAAATCGATAACTTGCCCATACTCACGCCATAGTGGTGTGAAAACAAAATTATCATACTTCTCATGTGCTTGTAAAACTTTCTTTCGTAAATTATAGAATTCTAATGCTCTTTTTGTGGCGGTCAATTCAACCCATGTTATTGGAACGCCTTTTTTGATAAGATCTAAAACGCCTTTCACAATTGCTTTAAATCTTTTAGATGTAAGATTTCCTCTTCTGTGAACATCCACACGAATCCAATCATCATATTTTTCCAAATCAGGAAAATCATCAAATGCAGTGGTTTCTGATTTAGGTACTAGTTCCATAGCATCTACTACAGAATTGCCAACAACTCGTATAGATTGTTCAGGATAGCCCTCTCGTAAGAGGTTTTCTCGGCTGGTTTCACAAGAAGCAAGAAGATAAGCAGCTCCAGCACCAGAAATAAAAGTATCCCACTGTTCTGGCCAAGGTTCAGCACGATTAAGCTCCCATTTCCCATTCCATTGTTGCTCAATGAATTCTTTGACATCCGAAATTGTTTCCTTAAACGGATTCAAATCCTTGAATGAGATAGGATTCATACCTCGAATACCAGCTTCATTTTGAGCGACCCCAGAACGAGTTGCTAAGAACCAGGAAGCAGAAACAATAGCTGCTGTAAGAGTATCACCATGAGGAATTGGTAGAACCACTCTATCTGGATACTCTTTTCTCAACCATTTTCCTATTGCTCCTACTTTATAAAAAATCTCCACAGATTTTTGCATCAAGTCGCCTTTTATTTGTAGGTCAATTAAGGGATTCATTTGGAATTCTTTAATGCCATAGCCTAATAAATCATCAAAATGCTGCCCGGTTGTAGCGCAAATCACAGGAATATTTTTCTTGTTTGCCCAATAGATAAGCGGTGCTTGTTTGTAGAAATCTGGTTTAGTTCCAATTGCAACCATCAGGATCCATTTATTCTTATCGGATCCATCGATGACTTTTCTGATTTCTTTTTCATTTACTTTTGGGGGAATGAAATCTGGTTCGGGATAATTGAAAGGTTCCATAAACGCCACATTTCCTTTTATTAAATATCTGAGATTAAGTATTAATTCCTTGCTTAAGTAATATAATTTTTTGATGATTTCTCACTAAGATATACTTTTTCTGAGCATTTCAATGTTGATTTTACCAGCTGAGAAAGTTTTTCCAGAATTCACATTGTTAATAGTTAATTTTGCTGGAGCGAATAATGCAGGATTAATCTTGTAGAAATCACCTTGTACTTTTTTCACCACATCGAAAAACAGAGATCCATAACTAGAGGAATTTGAAGAGATAGCTTTCTTTAAGAAATCCTCAAGCTCGGTGTCATTTTTGTATGCAACTTGTAAATACACATCAGACCCATAAATTAGCATATCATTAGTTCTCCCTAACATGACATCTGTTTTCTTAGCAATCGGTGCAATAGGTGCTATACCACACGCTGATTGAATTGATGTAATATCAAAACCAAGATCATGTAACTTATGAATTGCAGTTTCAACAGAACGACCCGATACTTGAGTTGATCCTGCAACACTTGTTGTTGGAGTAACAATAATACACAATCCTTCTAAGACAATTCCGCATTTTTTCGCAATATAGGACATAATCTTATCAGTAGGGTATTTGTTTGTCTCGAGAACAATAACCGTCTCATTGTGATTATCCTTAAACGGTAATTTTTCGTATATGTCTTTTGGTTTCTTCGCAAGAATTCTTGCAGGACCACTACCCATTGCTTGATAACCATCTTTATTTATAGACCAACCTGCAAATTGAGAGCCCATGGTAGCAATTGCAGGAAAATCAGTAATAACTGTGATTGTAGGTAAAACTAGGTCATCATAAGATTTCAATCTGAGAGAAACTTCTGCGAGACCTCCCAAACACACTTGGGTGGTATATTCACCAGCTAAGAAACCTCCTTGTGCCTTCACTCCCAAGTCAAAAATTGATGGCCCTAAATCAGTATCTATAAGTATCCCTCTCAAGATTTCTTCCATTTCAAGCATTTCATCAAATAATTCAACAGCAGCTTCGTTCATTTTGGTCTCAATAACTTTCTTCTTATTTGACAAGGAATTTTCACCTTTTGCTTCTTCTTTGATTGCTTTTCATAAATCTTTCAAATTTATCTTAATACTGCCCAATTCTCCATTATAATTTGAGCTTGTTATCTGAATGATCTTTTCATTATCTTTTACGGCTGTAATTGCATGCTTCATAGCTGATTTTAAGTCTTGTTCACTTGCAGCATTAATAACAATCTCATAAACACAGTGTGCATTTTTTGGTAATAAGCTATCTTCAATTTTATCCGTTAGTGTGGGACAAAACTGATGATGTGTTGATTCATTCAAGAATGAGTATTTTGAACCTATCTTGGATCCTGAACGACAAATTCCTCCTGGAAAGGAGGTTATTGCTTTTGCAGATGATTCCTGTATTTTCTTAACTGCCAATTTAGTAGCAGCAAGTGTTTCTACAGTTGATTCTCCAACAAGGATAATAAGACCTCCAGCTATGCCTTTTGAAAAATTAAATGACTCATCAATCAGAAATGAGCCATCCATAACTGGAATTTCCCACATATCTCGCCCATATTTTGAAATCTTTTTCTGGTGACCATCACCAAAGTACGATATCAGCTTCCCAATTGGTTCATTCTTCTCTCCTTTATCTAAATAATTAAAAACAGAAGTTGTTGGTGCAGTCATTGCACTTTGAGAAATTCGAGCTAAAAGCTCCTCTTTCATAAGCTTACTTCGTTTTGTCCAAATTTGAATGATAACACCAGGACGATTATCTGGAGTTTCTTTAGCTGGAACAATTCTTTCAATTCCCGCTTCTGCAGAGCACATAATAATACTTGTAGCGAAACCCACGGTACTTTGAGCAGCCTCCAAAACTGTTTCTTCATCAATTGCCGTGATTAGAATCCGAGAAAACCACATTTTGAAGCATTCTGAAAAAGTGTCGACGATTTTTTCTTTAGACATAATTTTAACTCCATTTTTTCTTCAAGATTTCGCTCTTTTTTCATGTGCGAGAATATGAGAATTAAACACATTTTGCCACCTAAATTCTAAAATTAAAGGTACAATTCCTAATGTTAGGAATGTCAAGAAAATGAATACAAGCATAGCTTTGTATCCTTCTAGACAATTTGTTTTACTTTTTATTTTTGATGTGGCGATATGCTCATGCAAAAGATGATATTTGACATATACTGAGTAAATCGGTAGGAAGAAGAGAAAGACAAACATTGTGGTTGGATTATTCCTTGTCGGATAGGCCTCTAATTCAAAATCGAGAACCTTTTGGTAGTGATCCTCTAAATCCCTGAACAACCAAAGATAATAGAAGAGATAGTAGATTCCAAAGGTTAGTACAGAGAATACTAGTACTCGTCTGTATCTCCTTGTTGTTCCATATTTATGTTGTTGTGGCATATCTTCATCTCCATATACTAACTACTAGTTAATGATATAAGAGGAAAAAGAAAAGGATTTTTCTCCTTCCTTAAATAGTTACTTTACTTTAGCCTCTCACTTGTTTTCAAGCTTTTCCAAGCTTCTGCTTCTCCCCGTTTGATTTTCTTAAACTCAGGTATGTGTCTTAAAACCAGAACTAACCAGCCAGCTAAAGCGTATAATAGTATAAATTGCCATCCCAATCCATTCATGAAATATGTGTGGGGCCAGAAAGCTGCTGGTAAACCAAATTTGAATGAACCCCCTGGAACAAATAAATCGATAAAATACCAGAATGGTGTTACAAATGTTGCAGCCCAACATGCTCCTATTCCTGAAAACCCTGAGAGTCTTATGAGTACCAATAAGAAGAAAATCCACACGAATAAGGTAGGCCAATAAAAGTAAAATAGTAATCCTGCATAGGTTCCTAGTCCTTTCCCACCTCTAAATTTAAGGTACGGCATCCAACAATGACCAACAACAGCAAGTATACCTGCAAGAATAACATAATACTCAGTAAATGTACCTGGCTCTCCAGATAATGGAGAGATTAAATATTCCACAATAGCAACTGCAATCATACCCTTTGTTCCATCAACCACGAAGGTTATAACCCCCCAAGGCCAAAGACCAGCAGCTCTTATGGTATTTCTAGTGCTAACGGAACCGGAACCAAAATCGCGAGGATCAATTCCAGCAACAAGTTTTGATACAATATAAGCGGTTGGAAAACCTCCTATGAGGAATCCAATAAGAGGCGAAACAATAAATGGCCAAATAATTGTAATAGACAACATAAATCACTAAAGCGATTCTATTGAATACTACTTTAAAAAAAATTCGCTTGAAAGGTATTGGAAAAGAAAAAATGTGAAAAAAAAGTAGGATATCCTAAATTAAGAGGATATTCTTTTTCTCAAGTTTTACTAAACCAGTTTCATCTAATTCTATCATACGTTCCTCAATAGTTTCCTCAGTAAGATTAAGTATTAATGATAAATCCTCTATTGTTAATTCTCCACCACGTGATGCTAGGGTTTGTATGATTCGTTGATCAATTCGTTGAGGTAACAAATCGAAAGCTATTGCTCTAATTTGACGTCTAATATTGGAATAGGTTGCTTCTGCAATTGATTTTGCAATGTTAACCTTGTTTAACTCCTTACTAAGATCTTTAAGTAAATTACTGTAAACAGAGAGCTTTTCTTTTGAGTTTGGAGTTTTTCCAAGCTCAGCACACTTTGTTACGATTTCAGCCAACTCAGGGAAATCTTTTGGTGTTTTTACTTCCACTTTTGGGACATCAAACAATCCAATGTCAAACATTTCTGGGGATATCTGAACTTCCACTCTTACTGCTCGAGCAATTTGATAGTACCTTCTTGGAGCGCCTTGACCTGCATCTTTGAAGTCGGAATCTAATAATCCTGCTTCTTCAAGTAACTGGAGATGACGGAAAATCGCTTGCTGACCCAGATTAAGGTTGAACGCTAGTTGAGTTAAATACATAGGTTCTGAAGCTAGCATGGAGAGTATTTTGCGTCTTGTATTACTCTTTAATGCTAGGAAAATCTTGTCTGGGTCTGCCATAATTCATTTCACTCATATTTCATGAATATTGAAGAAGAAATTCTAAATGAAGGGAGCTCCTCCTTCTTTGAACTTATCAGTAATAGAACGATATTTCTTCATATCCTCAGAAGACCCTTTATGGATTTTCTCTAAAGATTCTAGAAGCAATTTTTGAGTAATCTTAAAACCTTTAGTTTTTAATTTCTCTAAAATATCTTCTTTCGAGGTACTTTTTCCGATGAATTTCCTAACAGCAAGCATCCCTGCTTCTTTTGTAGCAGCAGCTATATCAGCGCCGGTGTATCCTTCTGTAATCTTTGCTAACTCATCAATATTTACGTCACTTGCTAAGGTCATTTTTCGTGTGTGTATTTTGAGAATTTCTTTTCGAGCTTTCAAGTTAGGAACATCAAGTGAAATAAATCGATCTGTTCTACCAGGTCGCAAGATTGCAGGATCGATGATATCAGGTCTATTTGTAGCCATAACTACAACTACATTCTTCAATTTTGATAAACCATCTATCTCTGTTAATAGCTGACTAACAACTCGTTCTGTAGCATTGCTATCATGTGATCCTCCTCTCTTAGGAGTTATACTATCAACTTCATCCATAAAGATGATACAAGGAGCTGATTGGCGTGCTTTTCTGAAAATCTCTCTAATTGCTTTTTCAGATTCACCTACCCATTTACTCATAACTTCAGGACCCTTAATACTGATGAAATTTGCTTCACTTTCCGTTGCAACAGCTTTTGCTAAGAGAGTTTTACCAGTTCCAGGAGGTCCAAATAATAGGATTCCTTTTGGTGGGTCAACACCTGCTTCCTCAAAAACTTCCGGATATATTAGTGGCCACTCAACAGCTTCTCTTAATTCTTGAATAGCATTACTTAATCCACCAATCTCAGTCCATTTGACATCTGGTTTTTCTACGAACACTTCTCGCAGCGCGGATGGTTCCACCATATTCAAAGCGTTATCAAAATCTGCTTGTTTGACTTCAATTTCCTGTAAAATATCTGGAGGTACAGTTTCTTCTTGCCAGTTAATTTTAGGCAAAATTGTTCTCAGTGCACTCATCGCAGCTTCCTTTACAAGGGCAGACATGTCAGCACCAACAAAACCATGTGTAATAGTAGCTATTCTACCAAGATCAACATCTTCTGCTAAAGGCATACCTCTAGTATGGATGTGGAGAATATCTAATCTTCCTTTTTTATCTGGTACTCCAATCTCGATTTCGCGATCGAAGCGACCACCTCGTCTTAATGCTGGATCTATAGAATTAACACGATTTGTTGCAGCGATAACTACAACTTGACCTCGACTCTCGAGACCGTCCATTAAAGCTAATAATTGCGCAACAACTCTTCGTTCAACTTCACCTGTTACTTCAGATCGTTTAGGAGCTATTGCATCAATTTCATCTATGAAAACAATTGAGGGAGCATTTTCTTCTGCTTCTTTGAAAACTCCTCGAATATTTGCTTCGCTTTCCCCGTAGAATTTTGACATAATTTCAGGTCCGCTTAGATGAATGAAGTGAGCATCGGTTTCATTAGCAACTGCTTTTGCTAACATTGTTTTTCCTGTTCCAGGGGGACCATACAAGAGTAAACCTTTGGGGGCTTCGACTCCTAATTTTTCAAAAATTTCCGGATATCGTAAAGGTAATTCAATCATTTCACGCAATTTTTGAATTACATCTTCTAAACCACCAATATCCTCATAGCTAATTCGTGCTATTTTTTCATCCTCAGGGGACATTGGGGTAGATCGAAGATCGATATTTGTTTTTGCTGAAACTACAACAGTGTTCAATTGTTTGGGTGCAACTCGTGCGACTTTGAAAACTATTTGATTTCCACCAAGAATTTGAATTCTTATGGAATCACCAACAGACACAGGACGACCTGTAAGTATTTGTAAGAGGAATCGTCCATCAAGCTCACCTCTGATATTTTGAGTGGGAGCAACTACTACTTTAGTTCCAGTAGGTGGTTTTATTTTCTTTATCGTTACAAATTCATCTAATCGGACACCGGAATTCATTCTGATGGTTCCATCTATACGTATGATTCCTTTTCGTTCATCTTCCGGATAACCAGGCCATACTTTCGCAGCAGTTCTTATTTTACCGCTTATTTCAATAATATCACCTGCGGTTAAGTCTAGTTGTGCCATTAATGAATGACTAATTCTTGCTAGACCCTTACCTACATCGCGATATTGGGAATCTGATACTCGTAATTGAATAGTATCATCACTACTTTCTTTTGTACTACCAGCTGTAGACATTTTATATACATCTCTTAATTTTTTTTGAATAATTCATAATATATTTTTGAAGAAGGAGATTACTCGATCTTCACTTCAAAACCTGATTCTGCTTTTACAGGTTCTTTTCGTTCAACGGTCAATTCCAAAATACCGTTTTTGTATTTTGCATTGGCAGTTTTGGGTTTAATTCGAACTGATAAATCTCTCTCAGTTGAATAATTTCTATCACCACTTACAGCTTCTATTATAATCTTTGATTCAGTGGTTTTTACATTGATATCATGCTTATCCACACCAGGGAGCTCAGCGATAACTCGAACAACTTTATCTTCGATGAAGACATCAACTAATGGTTCCCGATCTTTAGAAGCAATAGGTACACCTCTCTCTGAAGGTTTGACATTACCAAATTCCTTGAAAACAGGTTTGCCATCTGGACCTACTGACATATTGAACCCCCAAAGCATGGGACCCAGTTTCTTTCTTATGGCTTCCGGATCAGAGGTATCTATATGCTGCATCATTCGTTCGACTTCTCGCATCATTTGTTCCATAAAATCTTCGTTGAACATTCCGCTTTCTTCAAATAAATCAAAAGGTAACCATGGAAACATTTCTTTCCATCGTTTGAAATCATCATCCTTCTTTTTTCGCCAAGACATTTTTTTTCCTCACAGTAAATTATTTAGTGTTTTTCTCACCATTTAGTGAATTACTCACTAAAAAGTTAATGGTAAGATGTTTATCTAAGTAATATTTAAACCTTACCATATTTTTTAAAAAATCAAAATGGAGTTCCAAATGAAGAAATTAAGTAACGAAAAGAAAAAAAGAAAAGAGAATTAGTTGCTAGAGTAAATCTAACAACTAGTTAATGTCAACCTTTAATCGGAATAATATTTCGTTGATTTTTTTCTCCTTTTTGTCAATTCTAGGAACATTCTTTAGAATGATTGATTTGGTTGCTCTTGGAGGAGTGAGAATAAGGGTTCCAAATTTGAAGAGCCCATATTCAATAATATCGGGATACTCTAATATTATTGACATATTTGTAGCAGGATAGCGTTCTGTTCCGCCCATAATTCCTTTTTTATGTAGGAGCTCATTGCCTTCAACGATGTAATAATTTACACGAGCAGCTATTATTGTTATTACTAAAATTAAAAACAACAAGATAGCTAAAGCAAAATAGATTTGCGTTGAGAAATAGACTCTCATGGTTAGTTGTATAGATTCCAAGAATCCATAAATCGCATTTAGTAGGAAGAAGGTTCCAACGGTTATCACAATTATTAATGCAATAATTATTGATCTTGCACGATTAAAATCAAATGCAATCAGTATTAAGTTCAAGGAAAAGACTATGAAGAAAATAATTCCCAATATATCCATATATCCTGAGTTCACTATTGCTGTTTCTAAGGGCACGCCTCGGTATCTGTTTAATAAGAGTTGTGTGATTCCAAAGGTAAGGGATACCACAAATGAAGGAAAGAACAAAATCATAGATGAATATGAGCGAATTGTTACTCTATCTATGTATTCTTCTTCTTCTCCATCTTCTGCTGGTTTTTCCTCATCAAATATTTCTGGATCTATTGCCTTTTTTGCAGAAACCGATGCTTCTTCGCGTCGTCTTTCTGCATAAGAAGGTGCTTCTTCACGCGGAGGTGGAGCAGGAGGAGGTTCGTCTCGTCGGAATTCAGTATATGTGGGTTCTTCTTCTCGTTCAATTTCAACTTGTTCTTCTGAAGGTTGTTCATGTTGTTCATGTTCTTCGGACAAAAAATTCACCACTGACAATCGATTATCTTTCTAGTAAAAAAAGATTATTCAACTGACATTTCTTTGAGTATCTTCGATTATTCGTTATTTTCGTGATTCAGTGTGTAGATTCCTTTCTATTACGGAAAACTAGTGAACGAAACCTTTAATAATAAATCAGAGATTGTTCTCAAGACTTTAAGAATGACTTCTTGTTGTCACTGCGTTG